>CANQGH010000001.1 GCA_947601845.1 uncultured Bacilli bacterium
TTTAGTGATTCGATAGATCAAGATACTAAAGATAATTTAGAAATACTCGAAAATTTTACATCACCATCTTTAATTAACAAAAAGAGAAGTACAAAAGAAATTGCTGATATTTTAGGAATGAATAAAGATGATGCCGAAAAAATTTTGATTTATTATAATAGTAAAAATGTTGAAACTAAAATGACTATTAAAGAATTTGTTAATTTTATGCTTAATGATGTAGCCAATGATAAAGAGTATTCATCAAGTTTAAATGGAGCAACTATTTCAAAATTAAAACAGTTGCAAAAATTCGCTGATGTAAATAATATAAATCAGAAAATGGATGCAAGTGAACTTTCTAGTATTTTTGGAATAGATAAAGATTTAATCGAGCAACTATTCTTATTTTATAGAACAACCGTAGATAGTAATACCAAAATGACTTTAAATGAATTTGCTAATTTTGCTTTAAATATGTCTAGTAATGATTCTTATAAAGATATGTTTGATGAAAATACTATTAAATCATTAACACTTTTAAAAACATTAAGTAATAAACAAAATGTAACTACTGCACTCAATATGACATCAATGAAGACATCTTTAAATAATTTAGGATTAAGTTTGGATGATAATACTTTATCACTTTTGTATATTTATTATACAGGTTATAATACGGATACAGAATTAACATTGAATGAGTTTGCAACCACAGCTTTAAATATGGCAAATAACGAAAACTATAAATCTTATTTTAATGAAAATACTTTAAAATCATTACAAACCATAGTATCATTAAATTCTAGTTATAATCAAGATAAATCAAATACAGAGTTATATGCAATGTTTGGAATAGATGAAGAAACTGGGGCTAAATTAAACTATGCAATTACGCAAGGCAAATCAGATACTTATAATATGACACCTTTACAATTTGTAAATACTTTATTACAAACAAGTGAAATAGTATCGCAATTAAGTGAAACTCAAAAAAATTCTTTAGGTACTGCACAATATATAATGAATAATATTTTTACTGAATATGGTGTAAATGAATTAGTGAGTGCTTTAAATCAAGATAAAACTGTAGTAAGTGTGATTTATGGAGTATATGATTCTCAAAGTGGCAAATTAAAGGATATATCTGTAAAAGAATTAATTAATTTTCTATATAGTAATAAGGAAAATCCTTTATTTGCAGAAAAATTAACATTAACAGGCAATTTATTACAACTTGCCCATATAATTGTTAATAATTTAGATACAACTTATAGTTATTCAGAAATAAGTAATATTACAGGTACAGATAAAGGACAATTAGCTAAAATATTTGGAGTATATGATTATAATAATGAAACAACAACAATGACACCTTTAGAACTTACAAATCTAATATTAAATAATAAAGATAACGAGTTATTAAAGGGTAAAATATCTAATTCAGAGATTAGTGAACTATCTTTAGTTAAAGAAGCAATGACATCAACATTGAATAATACAAAATACACATCTTCTAGTTTAAGTTCATTACTTAATATAGATAATAATACAATGAGTTTATTGTTTAGTTTATATAATTCTAAATATATAAAATCAAATCAAGATATTTCATTATATAATTATGTTCAATTTATTGTTAAAGATGTAATGAATAACAAAGATTATTCAGCAAAATTTGATGATGCAAAAAAAGAAAAATTAACAACTATTAATGATATAATGAATAAATCTTTAAATAGTATAAAATATACATCTACGGAAGCATGTACATCATTAGATACATTAAGTGATAATTTAGATAAAAATCTTGTGGATTTAATATATATGTACTATGGAAGCAATAAAGAATATGATGATTCATGGAAAATGACAATTGAAGAATTTGTTAATTATTTAAATTCTGATATTTTAACTGATTCAAGATTTGATGATTTCATAAATTCTGAAAAAAGGACAACAATTACTGATTCTAAAAAAACAGTTGATAAATCAAAAGATTTAATAGTATCTGATAAATATTCAAGAGTTGTATTAAATACAAAATATGCTGCTGAAGATGAAGATACTTATAAGTTTATTAATTCTATTCAAGATGAAATAGGTAATAATGATGATATATACATTGTGGGAAATTCTCCTATGGCAGTAGAAATGAATGAAACTTTTAATAATGAATTAAATAAGATTACAATTTTAACAATGATATTTATATTTATTGTTGTCGCAATAACATTTAAGGACTTAATTATTCCGTTTGTTTTGGTACTTATTATTCAAACTGCTGTATATTTGACTATGAGTGCAATTTCCATTACAGGAGGATCAGTATATTTCATATCTTTATTGATCGTTCAAGCAATATTAATGGGTGCAACAATAGATTATGCCATTGTTTATACTTCTTATTATCGTGAATCAAGATTAACGATGGGAATTAAAGATTCAGTAATTAATGCTTATAATAAATCAATTCATACAATAATTAGTTCTTCATCAATATTAATTATTGTTACTTTAGTAGTAGCAGGTTTTGCATCAGCTATTGCTGCTAAAATATGTGAAACTATTTCTCAAGGTACATTTGCATCGGTAATATTAATTCTATTTGTATTGCCTGGTGTACTTGCTGCGACTGATAAAATAATTTGTAGAAATGGATATTACAAAGAACCAAAAAAGTAAAATCAGTTTAAAAAAATTTATAAATAATCTATTTCAGTAAAAAGTAGGGTTATATTATAATCTTACTTTTTTAATTAAATCAAAAGAAAATCATCATTTTTCCTTATAAGTAAAAGGATTTCTGATGATTTTTAGTTTGTACAATTGTATTTCTTTCATAGTATGATTTTTAAAATTAAATTCTACAGCAAAAGCATTCAAAATTATTGTACCAATTGTGTATTGATGCTTAAACTGTTGTTGATTTTTTTAATTTTTAGTCAATTAAAATGATTAAAAGTAATTGACTAAATATCTTATTTTCTGGTATAATACGTATGATTGAGAAAGGCAGGTAATGGTTAATTCTCAAAACCACTGTTGGGAGTTCGATTCTCTCATTCCCTGCCAAATGTTTATAACGATTTTGCTATATAAGTCGTTTTTTTATTTAAATTTATAGGTGGAAATATGGATACAAGCATTAAAGCATATAATCAGTTTTGGACATTATATAATAATCATAGTGAGTTTCATAATTTAGTTGCTAACAATATGAAAGACGGCAAAATTCGTTTTTTTAATGAAAATGAGTGGAATAAAATAACTTCTCAAAATTTTATGCCTACTGTGCCAGAGGTGAATGAGTTTATAGATATGTTTACTTTAGGTTATAATATTGGTAATTGTGTTGGTACTAGTATGCAATTAAGTTATTCTTACGATGATGTAGATATTGTCAGCGGAATCCTACCTATTTTAAAAGGGACCTTAAATGCCGAAAAAGAGGGCGGCCATTGTTGGTTAGAGACACCCACTGCTATTATTGATACTACATTAATGTTAGTTATTGATAAATCGTTAAAAAAAGATTTTGGATATATTGAAGAAGAAAGATTAACCTCCTTACAACTAAGCAAAATGCCAAGATATCAAGCTAGAAAAGAATTTGTTAATGACCAATCTTTTCACAAAAAATAAAAAAATTTCTTTTTTTTAGGAAATGGATATATAAAAAGCTAATAATCTCCTTAAGGGAGGTTATTTTTTATGGAAATATTTACAAAGAGAATAAAAAGGTACTCTAGATTGATATTATTTTTATTCATAGGTATGTGCATAGTTATTTTAGGAGGATATGACAAAGTTTATGCTTCTAATTTAAAAGTGGAACGTATTGACAATGTTTATTTTGTGTGGAAAGGTGGTAATGTTGGCTATGACAGTGGTCAGTATGGTATTTTCAGTATTGATAATAAAGTTGTATATTGCATTGAACCTGGTAAGCATATAAGTACGAATGATTATTATGCTAGTAATGGGGTAGCTACATTACCATTTTCTGATGAGATTAATAGAAAAATTCAATTAATGGGGTATTATGGTTATAATTATCCTGGCCATCAAACTTTAAAATACAGAATGGCAACGCAAGCTTTAATATGGGAAACTATTGGCGGATTAACGGCTGAGTTCTGGACTGAATTATATGGTAACGGTGATTATATTGATGTTAGCAGTGAAAAAAGTGAAATCTTGAGGTTAATTGAAAATCATAATGATAAGCCTAGTTTTGATGGAGAAACTTTACAAGGGGGTATAGGGCAGAGATTAGTTTTAACTGATATAAATGAAGTATTATCAGATTTTGAGGTAGTGGAAACAACAGATGCTATAGCGAGAATAGAAGGAAATAATTTAGTTATTACTCCTAAAGTCATTGGTGATATTACCATTTATTTAACGAAAAAAACCTATACCAAAGATTCAACTGTTCTTTTTGCAGGTTACGATAAGGAGTCACAAAAAATGGCTTTCTTTGGTTATAGTGATGATGTAACAGTCTCTATTCATATTACTAGTTATGGAGGTTTGGTTACTTTGTATAAAGTTGATAGTGATACTTTTGATATTGTGCCTCAGGGAGACGCCAAATTAAAAGGTGCTATATATGGAGTTTATACTGAAGATGGTGTTAGAATAGGAGAAGTAGTAATAGGCGAAGATATGGTTGGTAAAAGCGACTTCTTGCCTAATTTAGGTAGGTTTTATGCCCAAGAAGAAGTTCCTAGTCCAGGATATACCGTTGACCCAACTAAATATTATTTTGATATTACTGAAGATGAATTGTTCCCATTTATAATAGTTAATGAGAAAGTAATAGAAAGAGATATTGAACTATATAAAACTTATAAAGATAGTAAAACTGGGATTTTAAAGAGCGAGCCTGAAGTTATTTTTGAATTTTATCTAAAGTCTACTATGCAGTTATATGAAACTGGCGTAACGGATAGTAACGGTCGGTTAAAAGTAACTTTACCATATGGAACATATATAGTTAAACAAGTAAATTCACAAGAGGGTTATGGCAAAGTATCTGATTTTGAAATCGTAGTCGATAGTGCTGGTGATGATTCAATAATTATAGAGTTATATGATCCAATTATAAGCGCTCATCTTAAAGTTATAAAAATTGATAGTGAATCAGGACAGATTATATTAAGAGATGGAATCAAATTTAGAATCAAAAATTTAGATACTAATAAATATGTTTGTCAACTTAATACAAGAGCACATAATGAAGATGATTGTATTTTTGAAACTAGAAATGGGTACTTTATTACCCCTTATAAATTAGAAGATGGTCATTATCAACTTGAAGAGGTTAAGGATCAGGTTATAGTTGGTTATGTATGGAATAGTGAGCCATTAGAGTTTACTATATGTGATGATGCTAACTATATTTATGATGAAGAATATGGAGCCATTCTAGAAATTAAATTTGCTAACAATCCTGTCAAAGGAGAAGTTAATGTTAACAAGATTGGTGAGAAATTGGTTATAGAGAATGGTAATTACCATTATGAAGAGATTCAATTAAACAATGTTACATATCAGTTGTATGCTTTTGAAGATATTTATAGTGCTGATGGAAGACTCATTTATAGAGCAAATACATTAATTGGTACTTATACTACCAATAATGGCAATTTTACAATTAGTAATTTATATTTAGGAAAATATTATTTAATCGAAGTTATTACTCATGATGACCACGTTTTAGATTCTAACAAGCAATATTTTTCAATTGAATTTCAAGATAGTAATACTCCTATAGTATCGTTAGATATAACATTAAAGAATTATTTAAAAAAGGGGAGATTTGAGTTTCATAAAAAGGATTTAGCAACAGGTGAGGCCCTTCCTAATACAAAAATACAAATATATAGTTATAACGAAAATATTGATGATGGTATTTTAATATTTGAGGGAGTTACAGATGATAGTGGCAATATTGTTATTACTAATTTATTTGTAGGTAAGTTTTATTTGTTGGAAAGTGAAGCACCAGATGGATATATTTTAAATACTGATAAAATATTGTTTGAGATAAAAGAAAATGGGGATATTATCAAAGAAGAGATGACTAATGAAAGAATTCCTTTTGATATTCCTAATACTTTGGTGCAAGATGAAATCATAATTAATATTATTTCTTTATTGTTCATGTTTATCGGGTTAGGGTTATTTGCTTATGGTAAGAAAAATAAAAGTTAATGTTAAAATATCAACAATTGGTTCGTTTTTTATAATAGTAGCCATAGTAATATTTACTAATTATCATATTTATAACTATATGCATGATAAAATTGAGAAGAAGAGAGTAGAACAGTTCTTGGAGGCAAATATGAATAATCAAGGTATTATTGATGAAGAAGAATTTGTAGAACTGGAGGAGGAAATTAAGCCAAACCAAGATGAAAATAAAAATACAGATAGTTATGACTATATTGGAATTTTAGAAATACCTAAGATTGATTTCCAAAAAGGCTTTTTTGATGTAGATGACAAGCGCAATAATGTTAATCAAAATATTCAGGTTATAAAGAATTCAACTATGCCAGACATTGACAAAAGTCTTTTAGTTATAGCAGGTCATAGTGGTAATGGAATAAATAATTATTTTCATTATTTGTATAAATTAGATTATAATGATGAAGTATACATTTACTATAAAAATATTAAGTATGTATATCATGTAGTTAATATTTATGAAAAAAATAAGGATGGCTCTATTGACATTTTATCAAGTAACGATTCACAATTAGTCTTAACTACTTGTAGTCAAAGCGATAAATCAAAACAAATTGTAATCATCTCTAATCTTATAAATAAAATAGTACAAAAGAAAAATGGTCTTTAATTAGATCATTTTTAGCTTATCTTTTTAAGTGTTATACTAGCATTAACACCACTACTTAGATTTACACCAACTGCTAATACTGTGGATAAAGCCATATCAATGACACTGTTAGCAGATAAATTGGTAATAATACTACCAGTATATGTTGAAGCTGAGCCCAAAGATAAAGCTCTAGATATAACGGTACTAGGGATATTAGCACCATTATTGCGAATTGCCATAGTAATGGTTGTTCCTAGCGTTATGGATAAGTTAATATAAAAATTAATTTCATAAATCCCCCCTTGTTCTACTATAATGCTGTTATCAGTATTATAAGACACATTGTTTCCTGGCATTAATACGGTAAGGGGAACTTGTGTTTGCGATGATACACCTAGAGAAAGAGTACGAGCAGTGTTACTATACCTACCACCATATACGTTTAAACTAGCTGCACCCGATGACCCTGTAGGTCCCGTTGGTCCTTGCGGAATAACAAAGTTTAATGAGTAAGAAGAATTCATAAATTTATCCTTTGTTTGTTATTAATTAGAAACCGGCGTTATAGTTACAGAAGCATTACTTCCTGGACTACCTGTTGTGACTGTGCCGATTGTTAACCTTGGAGCAGGTCCTGTCGCACCAGTTAATCCTTGTGGTCCAGTCGGACCAATAGGTCCGGTTACTCCTTGTAATCCTTGCGGTCCTGTTGCGCCGACATCGCCTCTAGGAATAGTAAAATCTAATCTATATGTTGTAGTATCTTCATTCATCAATATCGCTCCTTTACAAATAGTGTTTCTTTAATCATCATTTGTACATTATATGCTAATAGATGTATAAAATTAATAACAATTATTAAAATTGTTCATAATGTATACTTTCCAAATATACTTTCAAATGACTAAGACCTTTTTTATTGTATTTACTGATATCCTGATATTTGATTTTGGTAATATTACTTATATCTTTATAACTAAAATTATAGAAATAATGTAGAATAATAATTATTTTTTCATATATATCCAATGTGTTTATAGCTTTTCTAACTATATCTTTTTGCTCATTAGCAATAATTATATTTAACAAATCTTCCTTGACATAAAGCCCATAATAATATTCTGTCAACTCTATATTCTTGGCATAATAACGTCTTTTATAACTATAGGCATTGCGCATGACATTATAAGAAATATTACATAGATATCTATCATAATCAATTATTTTAATATTATTTGCCACTTTTTTATCTAGTTCATAAAAACTTTTATTAACTATTTCATCAATATTCAATACATCGATCGTTTTCCAAGCGTGATGTTTAATGTAGTCATAAACTAGACTATATTTCTCATGATAAATATCCTCTAACTTCATACTACTGCCTCCCATTTAATCATATCATAATTGGTAAAAAATGGTATAATTGAGACAGGAAGTGATATTGATGAAAAACAAAAAAAGGAAAGAATTAAAGGAGCCAAAAGAAAATAAGGCATATAAAATATTTATGGATATTTTGACAATTACTGGTGTTATTATTAGTATATTGAGTCTTTATATTGCCATATTAGTAAGAAAAGATACAGCTGAATTATCCAAATTTTCTGATAAACCTATTTATTATACAATTAGTCTATATCCAACTGATAATTATGAAGCTCAAGTAAACGATAAATATTTAAGTATAAATTTAAAGTTGGTTATTGATGATTTCCAAATAAATAAACATAATTTTTTAAATGTAAATTATAATGCAGTGTTTACCAAAACAAAATATTATATGGTTTACGATTATGACATTCAAAATAATAATTATAAATATATGCGATATGAATTAGATGATAAGACAGAAGGAAAAATGCGCTTTGAAGATGACTATTATATCGCACCGGTTAGATTAAATTACTCTATAACTCCCAATAAAGAATATTGTTACTTATTAATATATACGGAAACCACTTCTGAAAAACATTTAGATTTACTTTTATTTAAATATCATGATAGTGATAAGAGCTTTACTTTAGATACTGTTCTAGATGACAAAGGAAACGAAAAAATCGATACAGAAGTTATCGATAAAGATGTGTATATATGTAAAGAATACTTTATAGATTTATGGTCAGAGCAAGATGTAAAAGCTAAAAGCGATTTATCTTTTATGTTTGATGTTTACGAAGATTTATATCAGAAGTTAATTTTATCGTAATAGTAGTTTAATTATTGAAAAACCTGATTATAAGGAACAGTTATTTCAAAATCCCCAAAACTATAAGGGGCTACTTGGTATTGTTCAAAGTATATTAATAAACCATCTTCAGAAAAAGCAAAAGACTTAAAGTTATCTTCATTAGGCGATGTTCCATTATTTAACATATCTATGATATCTTGATCATTTTCAAAACGTTTATCTTTTTTTAAAATTTTTCTAGTTTCTATCGAAAGAGTATTCAAAATGTTTGGATAGTTATTAACTAAATCTTCAATAGTAATAAATTTACTATTAACTTTATCAAAAGTAATAGTCCATATCGTATTATTAGGATGAGCTCCTCCTGTATATACACTTATGAAAAAAACATATGATATGTAATCCCTATAACTATATTGTTCATAATTTATATTTAGGGTATAAAATTGATTGGGTTGAATCATATTTTCTTTAGATGTGTCTATTAATGATGTTACTTCTTTAGTCACTTTATCCTCAATCGTACTATTTAGTATAGCATATGGAGTATAGGGATAATAAACCTTAACTTTATAATTGGGGTCCATTGATTTGCCAATAATTTTCTTTTCTAAAATAGTGGCGTCATTACTTATCGCTATTACATTTTTATCAAACATATTTCCAGTGGATACTTCTTTCTTTAATGATAGGTTCTCTATTACTAGTAAGACTACTAAAATAGTAATTATTAAGATAACAACTAACAATAAAATTAAATAATTTATTTTCATATGTTCACCATTTAAATATATTCACATCATTAGATTAATTATTACATTTATATAGAATATTATGATAAAATAGGAAATGCAACTTGTAATTGACAAAAAACAACTAAAAATTGGTAGAATGTAACATTTTTTTATTATAATATTTTGGGTGAGGTGAAGGAAAAATGAAGTTTAGTGAAAAATTACAGACACTAAGAAAAGATAATAAGCTATCACAAGAGCAACTAGCGGATATGCTGGATGTATCGAGACAAGCTGTGTCCAAATGGGAGTCAGGACAAACTTATCCAGAGATGGATAAATTACTTGCCATGACTAAAATATTTGGATGTAGTTTAGACGATCTTACGAATGATGATATTAAAGATATTAGAGGTAATACTAAAAATAAAAGTACAGCAGGCAACCTAGTTGACGAAGTATTAGAAATAATTAATAGAACTTGTGCCATATTTAAAAAATTAAAACCTTTGGATTTAGTTAAAATTATTTTTGCCATGCTAATAGTTGTTATTGTCCTATTATTATGTCATATACCAGTTAATTATATCTATTCTTTGGGTGTAGAAGTGTTTATGAATTTTGGATTTAAGATAGGAGATATACTATCTAGTATCTTTAAATTTATATTAGAAGTGGCTTATTTTATATTGAGTCTTTTAATCTTTGTATACATTTATAAGATTAGAGTATTGGATCATTATGAACAAATAAATACTACAGAGGATAATTATAAAGAAGATAAAGAAGTGGATAATTCTAAAAAAAATAATCATATTGAGAAAGAGACATTACCAAAAAGAGAAGTTATTGTCAAAAAAGAAAAAAGTTATACTATTTTTAAATTGTTAGGATCAATGGTCATGGCATGTATAAAGTTTTTTGTTATATGTTTAGCTATTCCTTTTGTTATATCCTTATTGTTACAATTTGCAGCTTTAATAATATCCATTTTGATTATTTTTAAAGGAGTATTCTTTTTAGGAATAATAATTGGAATATTATCACTTATTTTATTAAATATTATTATTTTGAATTTAATATTTAATTTTCTCTTTAATAAAACGAATTCGGTTAAGAGATTATTTATTATGTTTGCTGTTTCTATTGCGGCTTTAGGAATAGGGGTAGGTATTACCATGTGGGACTTTACTAATATGAACTATATAAATGGTGTTCCAGAAGAAATTGAAAAAGAAAAGTATGAAGTTACATATCCTATGAAAAATGATATTATCATTGATCCATATAATTCTTATATTAATTATGCGATTGATGAAAGCTTAGAAAATAGCATAAGAATAGAAATTTCATCTTATGAAAATTATAGTCATTATTATGTGGAATATAATGATGGAAAGTATATATATTTTAATCAAGATACTAGTATGCATTCGATAAAAGATTTTGTTGATATCACTTTAAAATATTTATCAAAAAAGCAACTTTATTTATATGAAGGACTATATGATGGTGATATAACTGTTTATACTAGTTCAAAAAATAGGGAAGTATTACTAAATAATATTAAAAATTATTTATCCGAAAAAGAACAATCATATTATAGTAATCAAATAAAACAATATCAAGAAGTTATAAGCGATTATGAAAAGAGATTAAATGAATTAGAAAATAGTTATTATGCAAATATCAACTCATTGAAACAAAAAAAACAGTACTTAGAAGAAAAAAGTGAAAAACTAGAAGAGGAAAACGAAAATTTACGCTTACAAATAGAAGAATATAAAAATACTATTGCTGAATACCGTGATGCTCTTTCTAATTTGTTGGAAAATTCATAGTAGTACTTATATTAAAAGAGAAAAAAGTTCAATAAAAAAAGGAATTAGTTTTCCTTTTTTTGCTTAGCAATATTTATTTTTTGTAATATTTTTTCTTTACCGTTTAATAAAGGACTGATTGAGTGATGATTATTTAAGGCATCGATAATGCTTGTTATTTGATGGGAACAATCTACTTCATTAAACCATTCTAAGTT
This sequence comes from uncultured Bacilli bacterium, assembly GCA_947601845.1. Lineage (GTDB taxonomy): Bacteria > Bacillota_I > Bacilli_A > RF39 > UBA660 > RGIG3091. The sequence continues at coordinate 11,793 of CANQGH010000001.1, forward strand.
TTTAATATCGTTAGGGACATAAGATAAGTTAGTTGTATAAAGTTTATCAAATAATTTGTTTTCATAAGCATTTTCAAAAAGGTCAATACTTTTCTTACCATCGCTAAATAATGCGAATGATGCGATTAATATTATTCTATCGGCGCCTAAATCTTTTAACTTAGCAGCTACATCAATCATAGATTGACCAGATGAAATCATATCATCAGCTACTAATACGGTTTTACCTTTGACATCGGTACCAATATATTCATGCGATATAATAGCGTTTTTTCCATCGATTACTTGGGAGTAATCACGTCTTTTATTAAATTGTCCAAGAGCACACCCCAATATATTAGCATAATATTCAGAACGGTCAGATGCTCCAGTATCAGGTGCTACTACAATTAAATTATTGTAATCAAAATCCTCACTTTCAAGAATTTTTTCTAGAATAGAATGAGTAAGATAAATATTATCAAATGAACAATTAAGTAGAGCGTTTCTAACGCCTGGGTCATGGGCATCACAAGTAATAATTCCTTTAACCCCTAAAAATTCTAATTCATGTAGCATAAGAGCACAATCAAGGGATTCACGTCCTTTCCTCTTATGTTGTCTTGATTCATAAAGAAATGGCATAATAACTTTAATAGATTCGGCGGCTCCATTCATTGCCGAAATAACTCTTTTAATGTCCTGATAATGATCATCTGGACTTTTGTGATTAATAAAACCGTGCATTTTGTAAGTACAATCATAATTAGTTACATCTGACAAAATATATACATCTTTCTCCCTAATTGATTCCTCAATAACCGCTTTTGATTCCCCACTAGCAAACCTAGGAAGAGTAGTGGGAACGATGAAACTAAACTTTGGATCATCAAGCCCCCTCATCAGTTTTAAGTGATTATCAACCTTTTGGCCAAACTCCCAAAAGTTGTCCATTACGATTAAACGTAAGTTACTAGATACTAACTCCATAAATACCTCCACATCTTATATCCTTACAAAATTATTGTAACAATTAATTTTAATAAAATAAACTAATTTTACACTATTTGATAAAATATTTTTTTTGAGCTATAAATGTTCATTTTAATATATATTTATATATATATTTGATAGATTATGTTATACTTAAAATAGTGGTGATAAAAGATATGAAAAAGATGAAATCAATTATAAAAAGTAACTTAAAATGGATTATTGCTTTAATATCATTAGTTCTATTTATGATTATTATTAAAAATATTTATCAACAAGATATAGCTAGTTTTGATAATTTTTATTATCATCATATTTCTAAACTAATTTCTAATCGTATGACTCCATTTATCAAAATTATTACTAATTTAAGTAGTGCCTATGTGCTTATTATAATTACAGTATTATTCCTATTATTATTAAAAAATAAAAGGCCAGGTATATTAGTACTAATTAATTTAGTTACTATTTTCTTATTTAATTTAATATTAAAATTAATCGTTGCAAGACCTAGACCTAGTGATATTAATTTAATTGAAGAACTAGGATACAGTTTTCCTTCAGCTCATGCGATGATATCCACAGCATTTTATGGTTTTATTGCGTATTTAATATGTAAGACTAATCTTAATAAATCATTAAAGATATTGTATACCGTTCTTTTAGCGATTACTATTATTTTAATAGGAATATCTAGAATTTATTTAGGAGTACATTTTGCTAGTGATGTTTTCGGTGGTATTTTAATTGCCATATCATATTTAATTTTATACACAAATATTGTGGAAAAAATAAAAAAAGGACCGAAGTCCTAATTCTTACCAACATAATAAATATAACCAATAACCTCAATAACTGAATATATTATGATAAATAAACCAATCATTTGGAACATTAGATTATTTCTTAAAATCATATAAATACCTGCTATAATCATAAGGATAGATAATACAATTAATAATTTAGAACTAGTATCCTTATTTTTTAAAGCTTTAATAGAATTAGTAAGAAGATTAATACCATTAAATAAAATCCATGCTCCCATAATAATTCTAATTAATGCTTCAACCGCACTTGAAAAAATCACTAATATTAACCCACAAATTAAAGCCACAATTCCTACACTAACATCTCTAAGATTTACTTCCAAGTTTTTCTTTTTGCTACGATAATAAGCAATTATCTTAAATAGACCAACAATGATAAATAATCCTCCTAAGACATATGCAATAAATTTAACGGTGCCATTGGGATTAGTAAAAATAATACTACCAATGATAAAGAAAAAGATAGCACTTATTAAAGTTGATACATTTGCATAATTTTTATTTTTTAAGTTATCTGCGTATTTCATAATACCTCCTTAATTACAAGCATATTATATACCAAAATATCTAAAAATGGTAGATGTAAATATCTAATTTTGTATGTTATACTACTATTGTATGTAGAAAGGCGTGATCATATTGAAAACAGATGTAGAAATATCAAGAATGTGTTCTAAAAAGAATATTATAGATGTAGCTAAAAAGATAGGTATTAATAGTAATGATATTATTCCTTATGGTAACTATATGGCTAAGATTAACTATAAAAATTATAAGAGTGCTAATAAAGGAAAATTAATATTGGTAACATCTATTAATCCTACTCCTTATGGTGAAGGGAAGACCACCATTAGTATTGGTTTAGGTGATGCTTTAAACTTGATTGGTAAGAAAACATTAATTGCTTTACGTGAACCATCACTTGGACCCGTATTTGGGGTAAAGGGAGGAGCAACTGGTGGTGGTTATGCGCAAATAGTTCCCATGGAAGATATTAATTTACATTTTACAGGCGATATGCATGCGGTTACTAGTTGTAATAATTTAATTAGCGCAGCTATCGATAATCATCTATACTTTGGCAACAGTCTAAATATTGATCCTAATAAGATTGTTTTTAATCGCTGTATGGATATGAATGATAGAGCATTAAGAAGTATTACTATCAATAGTAAAATAGAGCGAATGGAGTCATTTAATATTACAGCAGCTAGTGAAGTTATGAGTATTCTATGTTTATCTCAAGACTTAATGGATTTAAAAAAGAATTTAGGAAATATATTAATTGGTTATACTTATGATGGTAAAGAGGTTTTAGCTAAAGACTTAAAATTAGAAGGTTCACTAGCCACTCTTTTAAAAGATGCAGTGAAACCTAATTTAGTTCAAACTCTAGAGAATAATCCCGTTTTAGTACATGGCGGTCCTTTTGCTAATATTGCTCATGGATGTAATAGTATTATTGCTACTAATTTAGGACTTAATTTAGCAGATTATGTAGTAACGGAAGCTGGATTTGGTTCAGACTTAGGAGCTGAAAAATTCTTTGATATTAAATGTCGTAAGGCTAATCTAAAACCAGATTGTGTTGTCCTAGTAGTAACTTTAAAAGCTCTAAAATATAATGCTGGGGTAAGTAAAGAAGAAATATTAACACCTTCAGTGGAAAAAGTAAAAATAGGTCTTTCTAATTTAATGGCTCATGTGGAAAACATAAAAAAATATACTAATAATTTAATTGTCTGTCTAAATAAATACGACCAAGATACTAGCGATGAAATCAAAGTAGTAGAAGAGTATTGTTATAGTGAAAATATTGCTTTTGAAGTTGCTAATAGTTTTAAAGATGGTGGTAAGGGGTCTATTAATTTAGCTAATAAAGTAGTAGATATATGTTCTAGACCAAACGATTTTAAAATGCTTTATAGTGACAGTCTATCAATAAAAGAAAAAATTGATTGTATTGCTAAGGAAATATATCATTGTAAAGAAGTAATATATAGCACTAGTATTTTGAAAAAATTAGAATCCTTAAAGGAATATAATTCTTTACCAGTATGCATTGCTAAAACGCAATATTCTATTAGCGATGACCCTAATAAGTTGGGTTATCCTAAAGATTATGAAGTTACAGTTAAGGATATTAAACTATATAAAGGAGCTTCTTTTATTACGGTTTTACTAGGTGATATTCTAACAATGCCAGGCTTATCTAAAACACCTAATTTAGAAAAAATTGATATAAATGAAAAAGAAGAAATAACAGGGTTATTTTAAAAAATAATGTTCATAATAAGAATGGTGATTATTATGAACTTTTTTTATATTTTTATTAAGTCAATATTTTCAATTGTAGCTTTATTCTTTTTTACTAAAGCAATGGGTAAAAAGCAATTATCACAGCTTAACTTATATGACTATGTCATTGGCATTACGATAGGTAGTGTAGCGGCAGATATTTCTATCGATTTAGAGTCGCATTTCTTTTATGGCATAATTGTTATGGCTGTCTACACCATAGTGTCAATTTTAATATCACATTATACAGCTAAAAATATAAAACTTCGAAGATTTGTTATAGGCGTACCAATAATCATTATAGAAGATGGCAAAATTATTGAGGATAATGTCGAAAAAGCCAAAATAGATATATTAGAGTTATTGCAAGAGGCTAGAAGTAATGGTTATTTTGACATTAGTGAAATTGAGTTTGCTATCATGGAAGCTAACGGTAAAATAAGCTTTTTACCTAAGAGTAAATATGCTCCTCTTACCCCTAATGATATGAAAGTAAAAGTACCTTATAAAGGATTATCTTCAAATTTAGTTATTGATGGAAATATTATGGTTAATAATTTGAAAGTAATAAAAAAAGATGAAGAATGGTTATTAACAAGATTAAATAAAGAGGGGTATCCTCATGTTTCAGACTTATTGTTAGTAACTTGTGATAGTAAAGAAAAATTAACCATATATAAGAAAGGTGAAGATAGCGTAAAGAGTGGTTGCTTAGAATAATAAAAATATGTTAAACTTTTACTAGAGGTAGTTTATGAAAAATAAAGATAATTGGTTAACATTATTGATATTCGTAGGTATTTTATTTCTAGCTATTTTTTCTTTTGGTTTTGGTAATGATTATTATTGGCATGTAAAAGCTGGAGAATATATAGTTCATAATTTAAAAATACCTTATTATGATATTTTCTCTTGGTATGGTATCAGTCATCATTTATACTGGTTTTCTCATGAGTGGCTAAGTGAAGTAGTTTTATATTTATATAAGGTTATATTTAAAGATTATGGTCCTATTATGTTTAATGCTAGTATGTATTTAGTATTAATAATGATATTATTTGTCTTTTTAAAGAAAAATCTTTCTAAAAATAAAATATTTACTTTTAGTTGGGCCATATTTGGTATGTTAGTTTTTTCTACTGTAATGTTACCAAGGCCGCATATAATTAGTTATATATTATTAGCTATTACTATGTATCTTTTATTTGATAACTTTAATCATAAAGAATCTAAGAAAATCTACTTGTTACCAGTTATAAGTTTTCTTTGGGCTAATTTTCATGGCGGTTCTTCTAATTTAGTATATCTTTTATGTTTTATTTTCATGGTTGTCGGATTATTTACATTTAATTTTGGTAAAATAACAGCCACTAAAATTGATAAGCAGCAAATTATTAGATATTCCATCGTAGGAATTATTAGTTTCCTTGTTTTAGCCATTAATCCCCATGGTATTAAAATATGGAGTTATCCGTATGTCAATATAATGGATAATGTTCTAATATCCAATATAGTTGAATGGGCTAGTCCTAGTTTAAATAAGAGTGAGGATATTATCTGTTTCCTATTACTAGGATTAATTATCATTACTATGATTATAACCAAATATAAAATAAAATTAATAGATTTTATTACTATGGGAATATTTCTCATCTTAGGTTTTAAAAGTGTTAGATTTATTCCTCTTGTATATATTGCTTCTAGTTTTGTTATCTTTAATTGGATTGATAAGGATTCCTTAGTAATTAATAAAATAATTGTTATAACTTTTATCATTTTTTTACTAGGATCTAGTGCTTTTCTTAGTACTAAATTGGTAGATAATTACAAAATAAAAAAGATACCCGATGAAATAATAGAGTATATTAAAAAAAGAAATCCTAAAAGGCTATACAATTATTATGATTATGGTGGATATCTAATATATAATGACATTCAAGTATTTGTCGATGGCAGAACGGATCTTTATTCTTCCAATATCTTAAAAGATGCTTTGGATATACAAAATCATGGTTATAAATATTTATTAGAAGGATATGATTTTGATATGATTGTTATACCTTGTAATATTCCTTTAAATATTGTTTTATCTACTAACAATAATTATTATTCTAGTATGCAACATGACAATACTATCATATATGAAAAAAAATCCCTATAGGGATTAATTTTTACTTGTAAAAACAATAATTATAATAATACTTAATAAGAGTAATATACCTAATAAAAAGAATGAAGTAATATCTACACTTGATAACATCTTATCACCTTATGATGATTATATCACGTTAAGATTATTAAATAAAGTATAAAAACTATCGAAATACATCATTATTATAATATCATATGGTGATATATGATTAAGTGTCCAATAACCTAGGCAATTTCTAGGTTGTTTTTTTGTATATTTAACTATATATTTTTAAAAATTCTAGAATGACCTTATTTACATAATATGGATACTGTAAATATGGAAAATGATTAGCGTTAGGTATAATAATTAATCCCGCATCTTCGATTTTTTCCTTCATAAGTACGCCATCAGTTAATGGTGTATCGGGATCATTTTCTCCCCATATAAGTAGAGTAGATGTGTTAATATTGTTTAAATATTTGCGCAAATCTTCATTAATGACTTTAATAAAAGTTTTTCTAATATTAGGGTCTAAGTTTTTAAAATCATTTGAACCAAAGATTTGAATTAATTTATCTAAATATTTTGGCCTTATCTTTTTAGGTAATAATAATCCACATTTCTTAAGTATTTTATAAACTCTTTGTTTAATTCTTGCTTTAATACTTTTCTTATGTTTAATACCAGCGGAATCCATTAAAATAATTTTTTTAATATTTATTTTATATAGTCCTGCTAAAAGAATAATAATTCTTCCTCCAAAAGAGTGACCGATTAAGATAGGATTGTCAATACTATTGGCAGTTAAAAAATCTTTAATAAGGTTAGCATAATCATAAATATCTAAATCACGATTAGGAAATTTGCTATTACCAAATCCAGGATAATCAACAATATAAACAGTATAGAATTCTTTTAAAATATCAATTAAATGATAAAAGGTGCTTCTTGTTTCTCCCCATCCTGGTAATATAACAATATTACTCTTACCATTACCATATTTCTCATAATACATATTAAAATCATTGATCATAAAATTCATATAATCACCTAATATAATTTATGTCGATTATTTTTTATTGTTAATTAATTAAGAAATAGTGAAATTATTAATAAAAGAGGGTATAATATAACTATATAGAAAGAGGTATAAAGATGAAGAAGACTAAAATTATATGTTCCATAGGTCCTGCTAGTTGTAGTTATGAAGTAATGAGAGAGATGGTAGAAGCTGGTATGAATGCCGCTAGAATTAACTTTTCTCATGCAACACTTGAAGAAAGGGCCGAAGTAGAAGAAGTTGTCAATAAAATTAATAATGATTTAGGAACGTCTATATCGATTATTTATGATACCAAAGGTCCTGATTTTCGAACGGGAGTTATGGCTGAAGGCGGGATTAAATTAGAAGAGGGAAAGATGATTCGTATTGCTAAAAAAGATGTTTTAGGTACGGAAGAATCATTTACAGTTAATTATAAGAATGTTTTAAAAAGAATTAATATTGGTGATAATATCCTATTAGATGATGGGTTAATGAAATTAGAAGTTATTGATAAAGATCATGATGATTTGATATGTAGAATTATTGCTGGTGGTATCTTGAAAAGCAAGAAAGGTATTAGTGTCCCTGGAGTTGACTTAGATATAGAATTTTTAAGTGATGAAGATGTTAGTGATATTATTTATGCTTGTGAAAAAGATGGGGACTTTTTAGCGCTATCTTTCGTTAATAATAAGGATAATATTTTAGCTGTAAGGAAAATATTAGAAGAACATCATTCTAATATGAAGATTATATCTAAAATTGAAAGCGGAGTAGCCCTACAAAATCTTGATGAGATTATCGAATATAGTGATGGTATTATGGTTGCAAGAGGGGACTTAGGAGTAGAGATTCCTTGTGAAGAGGTTCCTATTGTGCAAAAAGAAATTATTAAAAAATGCCGTGAATACGGTAAAACTTGCATTGTTGCTACTGAAATGTTAGCTAGCATGTATACATCAAGCCGCCCTACAAGAGCTGAGGTTACCGATATAGCTAATGCCGTTTTAGATGGTTGTGATACGGTCATGTTAAGTGGAGAAACAACAGTTGGTAAGTATCCTGTTGAATCAGTTCAATATATGGCTAGAATTTGTGAAAATGCCGAAAGTTATATCGATTATAATAAAGATAGAAGAGAGGTTAATTGTGATATTACCGGCGCTATTGCTCACAGTGTGGTCTCATCAGCTAGAACGCTTGAAGCTAAACTAATCGTGGCAGCTACAATGAGTGGTTATACTGCAAGAAAGATTAGTAATTTAAAACCTAAGTGTTTAATTCTTGCTACTTGTCCTAACGAGAAGATTGCTAAAAGTCTATCTTTAGATTGGGGAGTATATCCTAAAGTAACCAATATCTATAACTCGACCGATGAAGTAACCAAGGATGCCATAGACAAAGCGAAAGAATTTACTCATCTGGAACCAAAAGATATAATTATTGTGACAGGTAGTCTTCCTAATAATTTGAAAAATACACAAACAAATTTAATGAAAATTGAACAAATATAATAAAAAAGGGTAATTATTGCATAAATAATTGCTTTTTTTTAGGTAAAAAAGATGAATATTTCAATATTTATGTTATAATAGTTCATATATAAAGAAAGTAGTAAAGGTGAAAAATATGAATAATATAAAAAAAATAGGTTTAGTAATATTTGTGGTGGTTAGTATTTTATCTATTTATGGATGTACTAAAAATGATAAAAATAGTGATGCTTTAAAGTTTAAAGAAGAATATGAACAATTAAATGATAAAAAGATGGGATCATCTGATAATAAATATCCTCAAGTGGCAATTGATAGCAATAATAATGTTAAGTATGCCGATATTGATCTTTTATTAGATGTATTAAATAATGGAAGTGGTGTAATCTACTTAGGATATCCAGAATGTCCTTGGTGCCGTAATGCCGTGCCAGTATTATTGGAAGCAGCAAGTGAATTAGATATGACTGTTTATTATATGAATATGCATGATGAACGTGATACTATCAAAGTTAATGAAGATGGCAGCTTAGAAATAGTTAATGAAGGAACTGAAGGATATAAAAAATTATTGGAAAGACTAGATAGCATTTTAAGTGAATATACTTTAGAGGATGTTCATGGTAATACTGTAAGCGCTAATGAAAAAAGAATTTATGTGCCATTAGTGATATTTGTTCGCGATGGCGAAATTGTTGGATATCATGCCGATACAGTAGAATCACAAACTAATCCATTAAAATTATTAGATAAAGATCAAAAAAATGAACTTATGGATATTTATCTTAATTTAATGCATAAAGTATTAAATGATGTATGTGACAGCGAATGTTAATATAATAAGTAGTGAGGTGGGATTATATGAGGAAATTGTTCAAAAAAATAAATAAGGATAAAATTGATAAATTTATTCTAAAAATACCTTATATATTTATTCTATTGGTAGTGATAATTTTACCACCTCTAGGTGTATACGGCTTGGTAATAAAAGTTACTAATAATAAAAGAAAGTTATATCATAATAAAAGAATGTTAATGACTTTAGGTGTTTTTGTATTTTTTATTGTAGGTGTAGGAATTTATCGAGAAATCTGTGATATTATCGAACTATATGATAGCGGTATGTCTTTAGATATGATTAATTTTATACCGGATAATTTATATTTATATATTATTGGTATAATTATGTTTATCTCTTATATAGTTGGCGCTAGAGCATTAAAAAAATATAGTAAAAGAGAACAAGTATATACTAAATTAATTAATATTGAGCACATTACTTCAATTGAAGAGATTAGTAACCAGTTAAATATTTCAGTAACTGAGGCTAAACGTAATATAAAGCAATTAATTGATAAAGAATTTATTATAAAAGTTAGAATAGATGATAAAAATAATACACTTCTATATGATGATAAAAAGAAGAAAGCCTCATCTAAAGAATTATCACAGTCTAAAACTAAATCACAATTACTTAAATGTCATAAATGTGGAGCCTTTGTTCCTTTAAAAGAAGATGAATATGTTGAATGTGATTTGTGTGGAAATGGTCTAATTGAATTTGATAATAGTCATAATTAAAAGATTGTTAAAGAACAAAATATAGTTTTGATATTATTTTCTTATTTTTCTTAATGCTTTACATAAACTAACAAGGAGAAGTTAATATGATAGAATTGAATAATGTTTCAGCTAATTTGATTTTACCTTACGCTGATGATGCTATTAAAAAATTGATTAAAGAACAAGGAGCTAAATCAGTAGAAGATGTATTAGCGTTAATGAAAAAATATAAAGGATATGATTATGATTGGTCTTTGGTGAGAACAGCATATAGTTATATTAAAAGATGTATGAATCGCGCTAGCGACAAAGAACCAGAAGTATATTATACACATGGGTATAAAAATCTAGATCTCTTGATTCAAGATGAAATGAATTATGGCAATATTCTTTTATTGGAAAATGCTACTCATTATCAAACGGCCTATGTTGGATTAAAAAATAAGACAATTAGTGAGTTAAAAGCAGATTTATCACATACGATGGCAGATGGTAAAAATTATATGGTAGATAGTTGTAATTATCGAAAAATTGGACCAAGCAGGATAACAACAATAATAAAGGCGATAGAAATGTTTGAAGAGCAAATCGAAAGACAATCTCTATTATCTAAGGAGAATGGTACCAATCTATTTATATTAAATCAAAACGAAAAATTAGAACTTGTAAATAAAACCTATACGGATATAGTTTACTATCTAATATCAAATGCTAATGAAAGACTAGTGTGGGGTATGTTATCTGAAAGGCAAAAGAAAATGTATTTATCTTCCATTGTTAATTCTACCCAAGAAGCTAATGAAACAAAAAATAATTTAACAACTTATATAACCAACTACACAACATTACCAGAACTTGAGCAAATAGCTAATCACGATTTAAAAGTGTTAAAAAGATTTATAGTAAAATAAAAGCACAATTTCCTTTTTTAAAGATTTGTGCTTTTTATGTGGTATTAATTTTTCTTTTTCATCATCTTTTTAATATTATAAACAGTGACCATATCTACAAAATGTTCTATTTTTTCTACCTGTTCTAACTTAAATTGCTCTTTATTTAACTTTTTAAAAAAACTAGTCAATATGTTATGACGGTCTAAATAAAACTTACCTAATTTCCTCCCTTTATCTGTTAAAGAAATATGCCCATATCTTTTAAAATTAACTATATCAAGATTATTTAATTTATTAATCATTTTAGATACTGATGAAGGTCGAACATTGAGAAGAAGAGATAAATCTTTGACAGAAATTTCTTCTTTTTTTATGGTAATGCGATACATCATTTCAATGTAATCTTCCATAGTCTCTGTAATAAAATGGTTATCTAGTCTTTTATACCCAGTTAAAGTATAATACTTTTCCTCTTCCATAAGCCCATTCTCCTTATAGGTTTATACATATAGTATATTAGAGTTAGATTAGGGAAACTTCTTTCCTAATATATGAGGAGGATAAAAAGATTATGAAACAGACAAGATTATATGATGTTCCTCTTGGTAGAAAAGTTACAGTTGATAAGATTTTATCAGAAGGAAGTATTAAAAGGAGATTACTAGATATTGGTCTTACTCCTGGGACAGTTGTGTATTCAACTTTAAAAAATCCTGGTGGCAATTTGGTAGCGTATATGATTAGAGGGGCTTTAATTGCTATTCGTGATGATGATGCTAAAAATATATTGATAAGGGGTTATTGCGAGTGAAAAAAATAAACGAAGAGAAAGTAAAAATTGATAAGGTCATTGCTTTAGCAGGTAATCCCAATGTCGGAAAAAGTACGGTTTTTAATGCTTTTACTGGCTTAAATCAGCATACAGGTAACTGGCCAGGAAAGACCGTTAGTAATGCTAGTGGCACGATGCGATATAAAGATCATTATTTTAAAATATATGATTTACCAGGCACTTATTCCATTTTAGCTCACTCTGAAGAAGAAGCAGTAGCAAGAGACTTTATATGTTTTGGCGATAGTGATTTAACCGTTGTCGTTTGTGATGCTTGTACCTTAATGCGTAATTTAAACTTAGTATTACAAGTAACTGAGATAACTAGTAATGTTATAGTATGTGTCAATTTAATTGATGAAGCTAAAAAGAAAGGTATTTTTATAGATATTGCTAAATTGGAAAAATTATTGGGTGTAAAAGTAGTAGCAACAACGGCTAGAAGTGGTAAGGGTTTAGATGAATTAGCTAGTATGATTGATAAATATAGTTTTATAAAAAATAAAAATACTTTCCAAGTAGAGTATGATTCTTATTTTGAAGAGGCCATTGAAATAGTGGTTAAGGCAGTAAAGAAAAAGTTAAAAGGTAATCTTAATCCTAGATGGGTTGCTATTAATTTAATTAATGAAGATAAAGAACTATTAGAAAATATTAGTAATTATCTAGGTTATCAAATATTAGATGAAAAAGTGATAAGTGCCATTAATAAAGCTAAAATGCTTTTAATAGAACATGATATTATGACTAATGAATTAGAAGACTTAATCGTTGCAACTATTAATAAGAAGGCAGAAGAAATAAGTAATTTAGTAACCCATTATGATAAGGAAGATTATACTAAAAAAGATAGATGTATAGATAAAATCTTAACTAATAAATTTACGGGTATTCCTCTTATGTTATTATTATTTGCTTTTATTTTTTGGCTAACGATAGAAGGAGCTAATTATCCTTCCGCACTACTTAATAAACTACTATTTAGTATTGAGGATAATTTATTTAATTTTTGCAATTTGTTTTTACCTCGCTTTCTTTCAGATATGCTGATTCATGGTATGTATAGAACCCTTGCTTGGGTAGTATCCGTTATGTTACCACCAATGATGATATTTTTCCCATTATTTACTTTATTAGAAGATTTAGGGTATCTACCAAGAATAGCTTTTAATGTAGATAAAGTCTTTAAAAAATGTTCTTCTTGTGGCAAACAAGCCCTTACTATGGCTATGGGTTTTGGCTGTAATGCCGTAGGGGTAAGTGGTACTAGAATTATTGATTCAAAACGGGAGCGCTTAATAGCTATTCTTACTAATTGCTTTGTGCCTTGCAACGGTCGATTTCCTACTTTAATTGCTATCATTACTATGTTTATTGTAGGAATAGGAGTTGATAATTCATTACTAAGTGTCAGTATTTTAATGGGTGTTATCTTATTAGGAATATTTATGACTTTTTTAGTATCTAGTATATTATCTAGGACCCTTTTAAAAGGAGTGCCATCATCATTTACTTTAGAACTACCACCATATAGGAGACCACAGGTAGGTAAAGTTATTATAAGATCTATTTTAGATAGAACTTTATTTGTCTTAGGTCGAGCAGTAAGTATAGCAATACCAGCAGGATTAGTTATATGGATTATGGCTAATGTTAATATTAGTGGGGTATCTTTATTAAATCATACGGCTAATTTATTAGATCCTTTTGCTAATCTTTTAGGAATGGATGGAGTTATCCTTCTTGCCTTTATTTTAGGGTTTCCTGCCAACGAAATCGTAATACCAATCATTATAATGAGTTATATGGCCACAGGTAGTCTTACTGATTTCAGTAATTTATATGAATTAAAAAATTTATTAATTAATAATGGCTGGACCATATATACCGCTATTTCTGTTATGATATTTTGCTTATTTCACTTTCCATGTTCTACCACTTGTCTTACTATAAAGAAAGAAACCAAATCAAATAAATGGACCTTATTATCCATGTTGATTCCTACTTTATGTGGTATAATCCTTTGTTTTGTATTTAATCTAATTGTTAAAATAATATAAAAGTCCAAAATAAAAAGAATTTTTGCGAATTCTTTTTATTTTAGTTTATACTCACTAAATCCCCCTAATACATTGATAACTTTATATCCTTGTTTTGTTAACTGATTAGAAGCTGCCTTGCTTCTAGATCCGTGTTCACAATATATATAATATGTGTCATCTTTATTTAAATAAGTACTGGGATTAGTAAGTAAAAAATTCATAGGAATATTTATAGAAGTAGGAATACTGCCTAAATTAAATTGATAATTATCACGGATATCAATAATTTTTGCGTTAGGAATTAATGATTTTAATTCCGTTACCGTAATATCCATAGACATATGTTATACCTCCATAGTATTATATGCAGGTAAATAAATTTTTGGAACTAATAATTAATAAATACTATTTTTGAGTAGCCACTTTTTTACTTTTTTCTTCTAAGTAATTGTCATATGTGGTTTTGCGGTCAATTAATCCATCATCAGTTAATTCAATAATACGGTTAGCAATAGTTTCTGTAAATTGGTGGTCGTGTGAAGAGAATAATAGTTCTCCCTCATACTTGATTAAACCATTATTTAGTGCGGTAATACTTTCCAAGTCTAAGTGGTTAGTCGGTTCATCTAAAATTAAGAAGTTACCATTTTCTAACATACATTTAGAAAACATACATCTAGCTCTTTCTCCTCCAGATAATACCGGTACTTTTTTAAAAACATCATCGCCGGAAAATAACATTCTACCTAGGAATCCTCTTAAAACGGTCTCATCATCTATTTTGTAAAAGCTACCAATCCATTCCATAATCGTTTCATCTTTAGTAAAATACTTAGAGTTATCAATTGGATAATAACAAGGAGTTATAGTCTTGCCCCAAGTTACATGACCACTATCTGGTTCAAGTTCTCCCATTAATATTTTAAATAGAGTAGTCTTAGCCATATCATTACTTCCTACAAAAGCAATTTTATCGCCTTTCTGCACTGTAAAACTAATATTATTTAATATTTTTTTACCATCGATTGTTTTATTTAATTTAGTAACCATCAATATTTCTTTTCCACTTGGATGTTCAATTTTAAAATCAATAAATGGATATTTTCTAGAAGAAGGAATTATCTCATCTAATTCAATCTTTTCTAGTATTTTTTTCCTAGAAGTAGCTTGCCTTGATTTAGAAGCATTAGCAGAAAACCTAGCAATAAATGCTTGTAATTCTTTAATTTTTTCCTCTTTCTTTTTATTAGCTTCTTTCATTTGTTTAAGTGCTAATTGGCTAGATTCATACCAAAAATCATAATTACCCATATATAATTTTATTTTTCCATAATCAATATCAGCAATATGTGTACATACTTTATTTAAAAAATGACGATCATGTGATACTACAATAACAGTATTATTGAAATTAATCAAAAATTCTTCTAACCAATTAATCGCATCAATATCTAAATCATTAGTAGGTTCATCTAATAATAAAATATCGGGGTTACCAAATAAGGCTTGCGCTAGTAAAACCTTAACTTTTAATTTATTAGAAATTTCTTTCATCAGTGAATAGTGAACCTCTTCAGGTATTCCTAAGTTATTTAATAAAGTAGCCGCTTCACTTTCTGCTTCCCATCCATTAAGTTCCATAAATTCCGCTTCTAAATTACCAAGTCTTATCCCATCTGCATCCGTAAACTCTGTATGTGAATAAAGTTCCTCTTTCTCTTTCATAATTTGATAAAGTCTATTATTACCCATAATAACTGTATCAATTACTTTATCATTATCATATTCATAGTGATTTTGTTTTAATACGGCAACTCGTTCCCCTTTAGTGATTATAATCTCTCCATGAGTAGTTTCTAATTCTCCTGACAAAAGTTTTAAAAAAGTACTTTTTCCAGCTCCATTCGCTCCAATTAATCCATAACAATTCCCCGCTGTAAACTTAATATTAACATTTTCAAACAAAGTTCTTTTACCAAAGGTTAATGTAACATTATTAACTTGTATCATAAATTCCTCCTTAAGCTTTCTTAATTGTACTATAAACCATAAAAATAAGCAATTAATAATACTTAAGAAGAAATATTACCTATACCGCTTTAAAATAACCATTTTGAACATATTTAGTCTCTGTAACTATAACAAAAGCCTGTCTATCAATACTTTTTACATAATTTTTAATAGTATTTAATGAATTATTACCAATTTCTAATAGTAACATATATTTATCTGTTTTATCATCTTTACCCTTGACATTGAACTCTGTCACAGCATAACCTTTATTGCGTAACAAATCGACTAATTCATGTTTGGAGGTAATTACTTCAAAGGAAAAATTCGATTTAATAAATTTGTTTGAGATAAAGCTACCTATATATGTTCCAGTAGCAAACCCCAAAGAGTAGGAAATAGCTATCCAAATACTATCAATATCCGTATTTAAGGCTTCTCTTACAATAATAAACCAAACAAACACTTCAACAAATCCAATTAGACTAGCATAAAGTGATTTTCCTTTAACAGTAATAATCGTTCTAAATGTTCCTAGTGATACATCTAGTATCCTTACAAAAAATATTTTAATACATAAAATTAATAAACTCATAATCTTCACCAATTATAGTTTTAACCAAAATGTCTATTATATATTCATAATATACAAATTTAATGTCAACTATAAAGCAATTTTATTGAATTAGCAAAAAAATATGGATATAATGAAATTGAATATAGAATGGAAGTGGAAACATGAACAACTATAATGGGGAATGTTTAAAAAATGTAGCAGTAACAGAATTAGAAGCGACAAATATTAAAGAAATGGGTGAACCAATTAAAGAAACCGTTTCTCATTCGACATTTGAAAAAATAAAAAAGGGAGTTAGGGCATTTATTCAAAATACGGCTAAAGCATTTGACAGATTTGATCAATTAAAAAATGGCTTATTGGAGTTAAAAAAGGGACTTGTTAATGTCAATTTAAGTATTAATATTAAACCTACCATAGTATCAGAACAATTAGAAGATGAAGATTATCATAATAAGCAAAGATAAAAGATGGTAATTGTAAAAAAATAATCGTTTTTTGGGGTGAATATATTTGTTAATATTCTTTTAAAAAATAATAAATTGTAATATAATAATAAATGGTGATAAAATGGCAGAAATGGTTGATTCTTTTATAAAATTAATAACTACTTATTTACAACAGTTTGGAGTACCGTTTGGCATTTTACTAATTATATTAGAATCGATTATCCCAGCCTTACCCTTAGGAGTTTTTATTGCTTTTAATATGATGGCCTTTGGTGGCGTAGTAGGGTTTATTATATCTTGGATTGCAACTTGTTTAGGATGTTTCTTATCGTATTTTGTTTTTGCTAAATATTTTAGTAATTTCTTTTTAAGGAAAACCTCCAAAAGAGAAAAATTAAATAGGTTAATGCAAAAAATAAAGAATATTAACTTTTCTAAACTAGTTCTTATAATAGCGCTACCTTTTACGCCAGCCTTTTTAGTTAATATTGCGTGTGGCTTAGTAAAAACCGATTATCGAAAGTTTATATCTAGTGTTGTAATTGGTAAGTTATCTATTGTATATTTTTGGGGTTTTGTTGGTAAGAGCCTATTACAAAGTGTAACGGATATTAAAACCATTATAACATTAATTATTTTATTAGGTATTGCGTATATATTGTCTAAAATTGTCAATAAGAAATTTGGTATAGATTAGGAGATTTTTATGGATGTAGTAATTATTATTTTATTAATTGTTTTAATTATTTTAGTATTAATTTCTATTATTAAAAAAGGATTTAATGAAGGTAATATGGCGGAACGACTAGGTCGTTTTGAGTTAAATATTAATAAAGAAATAGGCAATTTTAAGGATGACTTGACTAAGAATTTAAATGGTGACTTTGACAAGTTAAATGTCAAGTTGGAAGAGCGATTAAATCATATTAATGATAAAGTAAATGAACGCCTTGATCAAAATTTTGAAAGAACTAATAAAACTTTTAATAATGTTTTAGAAAGATTAAGTAAAATTGATGAAGCACAAAAAAAGATAGAAGGACTATCTAATGATATTGTATCTTTGCAAAGTATTTTAACGGATAAAAAAACAAGGGGAATCTTTGGCGAAGTAACTTTAAATCATATTTTAACTAGTGTCTTTGGTGAGCGTAATGATAAGGTTTTTGCTCTTCAATATACACTACCTAATGGTACTATAGCGGACTCGATTTTGTTTGCGCCAGAACCTTTAGGAACTATTGCTATCGATTCTAAATTTCCATTAGAGAATTACCGCATGATGGTAGATAAAAAAATACCAGCTGAATTAAGAAGTAATTATGAAAAACAATTCAAGATAGATGTTAAAAAGCATATTGATGCGATAAGTAGTAAGTATATAATTCCTGATGTTACTAGTGATCAAGCCATTATGTTTTTACCTGCTGAAGCTATCTTTGCTGAAATAAATGCTTATCATCCTGATTTAATCGATTATGCTTATAAAAGGAGGGTATGGATAACATCACCAACTACTTTAATATCTACTCTAACTGTTGTTCAAATGATCATGAAAAGTATGGAACGTGATAAATATACATCTATTATACATGATGAATTAAATAAATTAGGAATTGAATTTTCTAGATATAAAGAGCGTTGGGATAAACTTGCTAAAAGTATTCAAACCGTTAATAAAGATGTGGAAAATGTCTATATTACAACTGAAAAAATTAGCAAAAAATTTGATGTAATAAGTGGAGTAGAAATGGATAAACTAACGACTGGTGATGAACATGAAGTTATTGATGAGGATAATTTGTAGTATTTATTTACTATTAGTTATATATTATTCATATATTCAAATAAAATGGGGAGAATATCTTAATTTATTCATATCCCTATTAGCAATTATTATATTTATATTACCGCTTATAATTAATAAGTTTTATAAAATAAAGGAGTACATAAAATTAATCTATTACTTCTTTTTATTATTGGCCTTTATTTTGGGAATATTATTCCGTTTTTATTATACAACTTTATATTTTGACCTTTTTGTACATTTTCTATTTGGTTTTTTACTCACAATTATTATTAAAGATTATACAAAACTACCTAATGGCAAACATATTTTTATAATTATTTCATTAGTAATGTTTGTAGGACTATGTTGGGAATTTTTAGAATTCTTTAGTGATTTATTGATAAATACTGATCATCAACGATTTGCAAGCGGCAGTACAGATACAATGACCGATCTTTTAATGGCCTTAACTGGGAGCATATTTTATTTATCAAGTCAATTATTCGTGCATAAAATAAAACAATAAAATACATAATATTATTGTTTATTAGTAAATAGAATTAAATAGGTGGTAACATGATTGCTAGAGTATTCTTTTTCCTTTTAGGATTTGGATTATCTGTAATTGGTTTTACTTATATCATTGGTTATTTAAACCTTTTAACAATGGGTTATAGCATCTTAGAATATATCCAATTCATTATGAAAAGATATGAATGCATTATAGCGGTTATTGGACTATTGATGATTACACTTGCGATTTTTAAAGGAGGAAATAAAATTGATATACGTTTATGATATTATACTTAATTGGTCAAGTGAAGATATATATGATTTTTTTGAGTGGGAGTTAAATGATGAAATAGAACATATTAAGAGAATTCCTTTTTTTAAGATAGATTCATCTACATTTACCAATATGGAGAATTACAAGATAAAGATAGATAAAGAAATATTGAGTAAGATAAAGAATTTAACTGAAGTATATAGTGCCGATAAAAATAATTCTATTATGTATTCATCACTATTTACTGACGGAGTAAGAGTAATAGCAATAGAATTTAATTCTAAGGGTGAATCTATCTACAAGAGTAAATTATTGCTAGATGAGGAACAAGATATACTAATGTTATCTACTAAAATGACAGAGACTAAAATAGCAATAGAAAAACTTAATAAATGGCAACTAGATCCTTTTACTACACGTTATGAAAAAGAAATTAGGCGCTTATTAAAAGTAGAAATTGAAGATTGTTATAAGAAAGGTAATTTTGATAAATTAAGGTATTTATATTATGAATGCTTTGGTAAAAATCAAGATGATGTTGATTTGATTTATAATAAATTGTTAGAAAGTATTAATAGTGAGTTGGATAATAAACATAGTAAACTATATGAAGTAGTAAAATTATCTTATCAAAATAAAGGGTAATTGTTGTCCCCTTAAAGAAACACCATTTAAGATAGCCATTACTTTTAAACAGTAGATTATATGTTAAAAGTAATGTTTTTATTTGGTTTTAATAACCCCCATTATTTTAGATTAATTTTGTTTTAATAAAAAATATTTGTTTTGTATATATAGACTTTTTTGTTATAATGGAAATAGGTGGTAGTATATGAAATTATCCTTAGTTATACCGTGTTATAATGAAGAAGCAAATATTAACGTATTTTATAACTATGTAAAAGATAATTATAAAGATGTAGAAAATTACGAATTAATTTTTGTTAATGATGGTAGTAAAGACAACACTTTATTAAAGTTAAAGGAAATTAGTAGTGATAAGAAACATGTTAAAGTTATATCTTTTTCTAGAAACTTTGGCAAAGAGTCAGCAATGTTAGCAGGTCTTAAGGCCTCAAGTGGAGATTATGTTTGTATTATTGATGCTGATATGCAACAAGATCCTGTCATTGTTTTAGATATGCTTAAAATTTTAGAGGAAAATGATAATTACGATGTAGTATCAACATATCAAGAAACAAGAAAAGAATCTAGTATTATCTCTTTCTTTAAAAAGAGTTTTTATAAAATTATTAATAAACTTTCCCAAGTAGATTTTCATCAAGGAGTTAGTGATTTTCGTTTATTTAGAAGACAAGTTGTTGATGCCATTTTATTATTAAATGAAGATAATC
The DNA here is from genome assembly GCA_947601845.1 of uncultured Bacilli bacterium. Classification (GTDB taxonomy): domain Bacteria; phylum Bacillota_I; class Bacilli_A; order RF39; family UBA660; genus RGIG3091. The sequence continues at coordinate 32,859 of CANQGH010000001.1, forward strand.
GATTTTCTAAAGGTATTTTTTCTTATGTAGGATTTAATAATTATTACTATCCATATATTCCTTTTGAAAGGAATGCTGGTAAAAGTAGTTTTTCATTTAAAAAATTATTTAACTATGCTATAGATGGCATTATATCTTTTAGTACTAAACCATTACTTATTCCTTTTTATTTAGGAGTCATGTTTTTAATAGCCACTTTAATTAGTTTGATTATTTTGTTATGCCACTATGATTTATTAATATTAGTCGTTACATTAATACTATTAATTGCTGGACTTCAATTTATCGTAATGGGTATTATAGGTAAATACTTATCACAGATACATATACAGTCTAAAGAAAGACCAACATACATAATAAAAGAGAAGATTAATTTGAAGTAGGTGCAGTATGATAAAAAAATGTTTGGTTTATTTGAAAAAATATGAAGAAGTAATTTCTTATTTAATTATAGGGGGCTTTACTACAGTTATCAGCATTGCTAGTTATTTTATTTTTTCTAGAATTATACATCTAGATTATAAAACGGCTACGGTTTTATCATGGATACTTTCTGTATTATTTGCTTTCTTTGCTAATAAGATAATTGTATTTAAGAGTAAGACTAATAATAAAAAAGATTATTTCTTGGAATTGTTTAATTTCTTTAAGTATCGTATTTTATCTTTATTTATTGATATTTTATCGATGATGGTATTTATTGAGATACTTCATTGTAATGATATGATTGCTAAAATAATTGTTCAATTTATTATCGTTGTTATTAACTATGTTTTTAGTAAGTTTTTGATTTTTAATAAAAAATCTAATAAAAAGGATGAAAAAGTCCTTTATGATCATAAAGATTATATCTGTTTTGGTATTTGTCTTTTAATTATGTTACTAATGTTTGGTATATTTCTAGGTGATCATTTTGCAACCGATACTATAGGTATGTATAATAGTGGATATTTAAATAATGCTAAAGTTTATTTAAATGCGGGGCGCATAGTTATGGCCATTTTCCTATGGTTAATGGATTATTTTAGTATTAGTTTTAGATTAGCTAAAGTAATATCTTGGTTAATTGGGTTTGTTTCAATCTATGGGGGAATAATTACTTTATATAAAATATTAAAGAGTTTTACAAAGAATAGAATTGTGAATATTTGTACTTCTATACTAGTTGTAGCGAATATTTTCTTGGTAGAGTTTTTTACTTTTCCAGAGTTTACTGGTATCATGTGTTTTAGTTTATTTATGGCAATTATGTCAGCTAGTCAAATGTTATCTTTCTTTGAAAATAATAACAAAAAAAATTTACTTAAGAGTTTAAACTTTTCTTTATTGTCAATGCTTTCTTACCAAGGCACGGTAGCACTAGCTTTAATTATTCCTTTAATTTTTACTCTACATTATGCTAGTAATTTTAAAGATTTTATCAAGAAAAATGTTATTATAGGAATGAACTATTTAATTCCTTGTATATTGATTTTAATTTATTCTCATATTATTGGTAATACTAGAACATCTGGCGCAATTTATCCGTTGGAGACCATTAAAATTATTTATTCACAGTTAAAATATTTAATTGCTACTACACAAGGAGCATTACCGGTTTTTGTTTATGCAGGATTGATTTTTATCGTAACTGTTTTGGTAGCATTTCTAATATTAAAATCTAAGGATAAGAACAAAAAATACAAATTACTATTCTTTATCTATTGTCTTATTGCTATGGTGATAGTTCCTCTTGCACCTTTTGCGGCGGTTCAAACAAACTTAATTAGTGTTGTGGGAAGAAGTGCTTTTGCTCTTGGTTCAATCATAGGTCTTATATTTATGTTTTACATATGTTATATATCACCTTCGTTTAATTTTGAAAAATTATTAGTATTGCTATTTATAGTTATTACCTTATTGTGCACATATTCTAACAATAAGTTGGCTTTAGTTCGTTTTACTCATAATAAACATGATAAACAAGAAGCACTAAAGATAATTGATATGATTAAAGACTATGAAAAAGAAAACAATATCACAGTTAGCAAGATAGGTTATTGTAGGGATCAATCACCGACCTATACATATATAAAAAATATATATATTAATGATATGACAGTAAGAGGAATGGAGGTCGATTGGTCTAGTAATGCTTACTTAAGTTACTATTCTAATCATAAGTTTACTATAATTGATTTAAAAGAGGAAGTTATTGATTATTGCTCAAATAACAACTGGGATAGTTTCCAAAAAGAGCAAATTTTATTTGATGGAGATGCCTTATATATTTGTATTTATTAATAATAAAAAGGTTTAAATCATCTTGAATATTTGCATAAAAATAGTATAATAATTATTGAAATCATTAATAGTTAATGATTGGAAAATTATTAATATTTAGTTTTAATATAAGAAGTTAGAAAGGTAGGATAAAATATGGAACTAAAGGGATCAAAGACAGAACAAAATTTAATGACTGCTTTTGCAGGTGAGAGTCAAGCTAGAAATAAGTATACTTACTATGCTTCACAAGCCAAAAAAGATGGATATGAACAAATTGCAGCTATATTCGAGGAAACTGCTAATAACGAGAAAGAACATGCTAAGCTTTGGTTTAAATATCTACATGGTGGAAGCGTACCAGCAACTATGGATAACTTAAAAGATGCTGCTAATGGTGAAAATTATGAATGGACTGAAATGTATGCTGAATTTGCTAAAACGGCTAAAGAAGAAGGTTTCAATGATTTAGCATACTTGTTTGAAGCTGTTGGCAAGATTGAAAAAGAACATGAAGAAAGATATTTAACTTTATTAAAGAATATTGAAGATGATAGAGTATTCCACAAAGATGGAGAAAAAATGTGGATTTGTAGAAACTGTGGACATGTTTATATTGGAAAAGATGCTTTAGAAGTATGTCCAGTATGTAAACATCCACAGAGTTTCATGGAAGTAAAAGCTGACAATTATTTATAATAGTTATAACCGTTAAGATTGTAATAAAAAACAAGTGAAAAGTAGTATTAGTATTAAAACTACTTTTTTTAATTTTAGTTGTGTTAAACAAAATGACTGATAAATAAAAAAGTGCTATAATAAGAGTGCCAAATAAAAATTGTAGAAAGGAAGTATCCTTAATCAGCTAGTTCATCTACAGTTTTTATTTGGCGATATTATACTGATTGGGACTAGCTGATTAAGGATATTTTGTTGTTATGAAAATAGAAGAAATAGTAAAAGATTTAGATCCACCAACCTTATTAGAATTTAAAAATTATTTATTAGAAAATTTGACCGAACTAATTGGAACAAAAAATTCGAATTCTAAAATAATTGCAAATAGTCAAAAAGGGATTAGATATTGTAATGAATGTGGATGCATTTTATATAAAAATGGTAAAACAAAAACAGGAATACAAAAATATATTTGTTCTGGATGCAAGCATACAACATCTGAAACGACAGGAACAATAACTTACTGTAGCAAACTATCATTTAATGTCTGGCAAAACATTATAGATAATTTATTAAATGGATTTAGTATTAGAAAAATAGCTGGGGAAAATAATATTTTTGTTCCAACATCGTTTAAATTAAGACATAAAGTTCTATTAGCTTTAGATCATTTTATAGATAATATTAAACTGAGTAAAAGTGCTCAATCTGATGAAAAGTATTTTAAGATTAATTTAAAGGGAACAAAGCCACAAAATATGCCTAGATATTCTAAGAAAAGAACTTCCAAAGGAAATTCTACTAGAGGAATAAGTCATCACCAAGTATGTGTAATATCCGTGATTGATGAAGAAGACAATTTATTTTTAAAGATTGGTGGTTTAGGTAGAGGTACAACTAAAATGTTAGAAGATAGTATATCCTCACATCTAGGCGATGTTAAAATAATAACCTCTGATAGTGCAAGTGCATATCAAGAATTTTGTAGAAATCATAATATTAAACTTATTGCTATTCCATCACATTTTCATAGTAATGATATACATAATATTGCAGAAATAAATGGTGTGCATTCTCAACTTGAAACTTGGTTATCAAAATTTCGTGGAGTATCCACAAGACATTTACAGCAATATTTGAATTGGTTTGCTTATGTATTTATGATGAAAAAAAGATTTGAATTAAAAAAACTAAAACTTGAATCATATAAAAACATAATTATTGATAACAATTACATTAAGTCAAATAAAATATTTGATATCCCTATGCCAATTAATTTGAATATTGCTTATGCTGAATATCATAATTCATTATCAGTCATTTTGTTTAACACAACTTTAATTTTAAAACAGAAGAAAATAAGTTTAAGAGTGTAAAGGCATTAACACTTTATCCTTGACAAAACTGTAGGGGGGGGGGTATTATATACTTATAGGAGGAATTTTATGATTAATATTTATACTAAAACTTCAGAAGAGATTGAAAAAGAAAATGCAGATTATAGTTTTTATGCTAGATTAGTAAAAGGAATACCTTTGAAAGCTTGCCCAACTTATTTAATGAAAAAAGATGGAACAAGGGTTGAGACTAAAGATTTAACGGAGGAACAAATTGTAAGCTTGATCGAAGCGGATGTTAGAGATTATGCTTCCCCAGATAGTTCTTATAAAAAGTCTGGGAGATCAGATCTAGATTCTTTTAAATTAATTGATGCTGTAAAAGATACTTGGACACCATCTTATGATGCATTATTACGAATTGCTGGAATGGAACAACAATATGGTCATGTAATTGTTGATATTATTGGTAGTGTTGATAAGAATGATGTTAGAGGGAAAGCAAGAACTATTGCTAGTTTTCAAAAACAAAGTAGTGGTGACTTTTCACAAGTAACTAATGATGAAATGATAGCTGTCATTCAACAAATGGCTTATAATGAACAAATGAAAAAACAACAATCTGGAATGAATAAGTAAAAAATTGTGATGTGTTTCTGTTTGCAATAGCAAATGAAGGCAATTGATAATATGATGGATTTATTAAAGACTTTTGTAAAGCCTGAACAAAGAAGTATTTTTTACTTCTTTTCTTTTATATTTTGGTTTATAATTAATATAGGTGATAGAATGAAAAAGATAATATTATTGTTAGTTGTATCCTTATTATTAATAGGGTGTGGTAAAGAAGCTGATTTAATAGGTACTTGGAATTCCAATAATCAATCTACATATACTTTTAATGAAGATGGAACATGTCAAAAAATAGACAATGTCGATATTTACCAATGTACATATGAAAAAGAAAATGGTGTTGTTAATATTTACTTAAAAAATAAACCTAATGAAGTATATGAGTCAGGCCAGATAAACTCTGATCGTATTATTATAGGAAGTACAGTATATAAGAAAGGAGAATAGACAGATTATTCTCCTTTTAAAATTTTAAATACCTCTTCTAAACTATTTAACATATCTTTATTATATGTATGACTTAATAAATCATTTTCATATCGAGGTGTTAAGTGTACATGATAATGTTTGACTTCTTGACCATAGTCATTATTTTGAATAACTGTCATACCATCGCAATGTAATTTACTTTTTAGTAGAGTATACATATCCTTTGTAACCTTATTAATATGACTTAATGTTTCCAAATCAATATCATCAATATTAGTAAAATGTTTTTTAGGAATAATTAATGTATCACCATTGGTTTTAGGATCAATATCTAAAAATACTTTAACAATATCATCTTCATATATCGTATAACTAGGTATTTCTCCTTTTATAATCTTACAAAAAATACAATCCATGTTATCATCTCCTAACAATTATTTTAACAAAAAAATAAAAATGCATAAAGCATTTTTAGTGAATACAGCAAATATTCATTAATATATTGTCTTTTTTCTTTTAATTTTATACATGATATATGTAATTCAAACCATTTTATGGTATAATAGGCTTACTTGGAGGGATTATATGTTAAGTATTAAAAATTTGACAGTAGCAACAAAAGATAAAGTAATTTTAAAAGGCTTTAATTTAGATATATTAGATGGTGAAGTGCATGCCATTATGGGACCTAATGGTACTGGTAAGAGTACGTTATCTAAAGTTATTATGGGAAGTAATGATTATATAGTCGAAAATGGTGATATCATATTTAATAATGAGTGTATTAATGATAAGGATACTTCATATAGAGCAAGGCTTGGTCTTTTTTTAGCTTTTCAGAATCCTCTTAGTATCGAAGGGGTTACCAATAGTGACTTTTTAAAAACGGCAATTAATGAAAAAAGTGATAAACCTATTGGCTTATATGAATTTATTAAAGAATTAGATAAAGCTACTAATGATTTACAAATGCCTGAGGGATTAATTCATCGTGCGATTAATCAAGGGGCCTCTGGTGGGGAAAGAAAGAAAAATGAAATTTTGCAAATGAAATTACTGAAACCTAAATTTATTATTTTAGATGAATTAGATTCTGGTCTTGATGTTGACAGTTTAAAAATCGTATGTCAAAATATTAACGAATACTTAAATGAAAATAAAGATACTTCAGTCTTAATCATTACACATTATCCAAGAATATTAGAGTATATCCATCCTAAATATGTACATGTTTTAAATGATGGCAGAATAGTAAGAACAGGTGATTATAATTTGGCATTAGAAATTGAAAAAGATGGATATAGCAAGATAAATACTATGGGTGGAAATGTAAATCGTGAATAAGTTAATAATAGATAATGTTTTTGATTTAAGTGATATAGTAATAACTGAAGATACAACGTTAATAGAAAGGCTAGAAGATGCTTGTGATACTATCCATATTCATGTTGATGATAATGTTTGTTTATATGAAGTAGCAATATTAAAGAATACTAAAAATAAAATTATTTATCATTTAGGTAATAATAGTCAAGCTATTATTAATCGTATTGCAGTAGATAATAGTGACCAATTAGAAGTTTATTTAGATGGAGAGTTAGCCTCTATAACTTGCAATAGTAGTATCATAAATTATAATGAAAATATTTATCGTGAAAAAATATATCATCACCAGGATAATACTACTAGCAGTGTTACTAATCATGCGATTAATGTAGGTAGCAATGACTTTACTTTTGAAGTAGATGCAGTTATTCCTAAAGAAAGTGATAATAGTTATTGTCACCAAGATAACAAAATTATTAACATGGGTAGTGGAAAAAATACAATTAAGCCTAACTTACTTGTGGATAATAATCAAATTGAAGCCAGTCACTCAGCATATATAGGAGAGTTTAATAAAGATAGTATTTTCTATCTTATGACAAGAGGAATATCATTAGAAGTTATTAAAGATATGTTATCAGTAGGTTTTCTATTAGATAAAATGGAATTGAAAGAAGAAAAAGATGCGGTTGTTAATTTCATCAAAAATAATATATAGGAGGTGATGATATGAATAGAGAAGATTTTCAAATGTTAGATGGGAATATTGTTTATTTTGATAATGGTGCCACTACTTTAAAACCTAAATGTGTGGTCGATGAAGTTATCGATTATTATACTAAATATACAGCTAATGCTCATAGAGGAGATTATGACATTAGTCAGATTGTCGATTCTAAATATGAAGGAGTACGAGATAAAGTAAAAGATTTTATCCATGCCAAAAGACGTGAAGAAATAGTCTTTACTAAGGGGACTACTGAATCGCTTAATACTGTAGCTTTTGGTTTTATGAATACTTACTTAGAAAAAGAAGATGAGGTTTTAATTACTAAAAGTGAACATGCATCAAATGTTCTTCCGTGGTTAGAATTAGCTAAAAGAAAAGGAATTGTTGTTAAATTTATTCCTTTGAATGAACATCACGAAGTAACAGTTGAAAATATTAGAAAGGTTATGACTGAAAAAACTAAAGTAATTTCTCTAGCGCATGTTACTAATGTTATAGGTGATATAAGACCAATTGAAGATATAGGTAAGTTATGTTTAGAAAAAAATATTATCTTTGTTGTTGATGCAGCTCAAAGTATTGGTCATATCCCTATTGATGTAGAAAAGTGTAATATATCATTTTTAGGCTTTTCTGCTCATAAAATGTTAGGACCAACGGGTATTGGTGTTTTATATGGTAAATATGATCTTTTAAATCGTTTAACACCGACAGAATATGGTGGAGGAATGAATTCATACTTTGAAAGTAGTGGGGAACTTGAATACAAACCACTACCTGAAAGATTAGAAGCTGGAACGCAAAATATTGCAGGTGTTTTAGGAATGGGAAAGGCTATTGACTATTTGCTTAAAATAGGACTAGATAACATTCATAAGCACGAACTAGAATTAAAAAAATATGCGGTAGAAAAACTAAAACAAATACCTAATATTCGTATTTATAATGCAGAATCTAATTCTGGTATAATTGTTTTCAATATCCATAAAGTATTTAGCCAAGATACAGCCGTATTCTTAAATCATTATGGCATTTGTGTAAGAGCTGGTAATCATTGTGCTAAAATTGTCAAAGATGAAATTAATGTGTCTAATACTTGTAGAGCTAGTTTCTACTTATATAATACGAAAGAAGAAATAGATAAATTAGTTGAAGCTTTAAATAATCAGGATAAAATATTTGATATTATTTTATAATAAAAATAGAAATAAGAGGTGGAAATAATGGATGAAAAATTAAAAAGAGATATTATTTTGGATAATTATCAAAATCCTATGAATAGGGGATTAACTAATAGTGATGGCTATATTAAAGTAAATACTAGGAACTCATCATGTGTGGATAATGTTGATGTTATGGCTAAATTAGAAAATGGCGTATTCATTGATATTAGATTTGATGGCGATGCTTGTGCTATATCAACATCAGCAACATCGATTATGATTAAGACTTTAATAGGAAAGACTGTTGCTGAAACAGAAAAAATTATTGAAAACTATGAAAAAATGATTAATGAAGAAGCGTATGATAAAGAATTACTTGGAGAACTTAATGTTTATGATACTGTATCAAAACAACCAAGTCGTAAGAAATGTGCAACATTACCTTTTGAAGCGATAAAGAGAATTATAGAAGAAGCTAAAAAAGCCTAAAAATTATCAAATATAAGGAGGCATCTATGGAAATCTTAGGAATAAATCAAGAGAAAATTGGAGAAATATCTAAGTTTAAACAAGAAGATAAGTGGGTTCTAGATTATAGAATTGATAGCTATAAGAAATTCTGTAATTTAGAAATGCCTTCTTTTGGACCTAGTTATGATATTGATTTTGATAAAATTATTTATTACAAGAGTAATGATAATGGAATTAAAGATAGTTGGGATAACATTGATAATAATATTGCTTGTGAATTTAGAGATTTAGGGGTAGTCGATAGTGAAAAAAACTTAGATGGTATTGGTGTTCAATATGAGAGTGAAGTAATTTATCATAATATGATCGAGGAACTTAACCAAAAGAATGTTATTTTTACGTCTATTGAGGATGCCATGAAAAAATATCCCAATCTTGTTAAAAAATACTTTTCGACCATCGTTAGAAATGATGAAAATAAGTTTGCGGCTTTAAATAGTGCTGTATTTAGTGGGGGAAGTTTTATTTACATACCTCCTAATACAACCTTAGATAGACCACTTCATAGTTATTTTAGGATCAATTCTAGAAGTATGGGACAATTTGAACGAACATTAATTATTGTCGATGACAATAGCAGTCTGCATTATGTAGAGGGATGCACTGCTCCTAATTATAGTGATTCATCGCTTCATGCTGCAGTGGTGGAAATCTATGTTGGTAAGAATAGTAAATGCCGTTACAGTACTATCCAAAACTGGGCGCATAACGTTTTGAACTTAGTTACTAAGCGTGCCTTAGTTGAGGAAAATGGTACGATGGAATGGATTGATGGTAACATTGGCAGTAAAGTGACCATGAAATATCCCGCTTGTATTCTAAAAGGAGATAATGCTAGTGGTACATGTGTTACTATAAGTGTAGCTACAACGAATCAACAACAAGATTCTGGTGCTAGAATGATTCACTTAGGTAAGAATACGAAGAGCAATATTATCTCTAAAAGTATTGCGAAAAATGGCGGTAATGCTACTTATCGTGGTAAGGTTGATATAAAGAAGAGTGCCCTTAATAGTGAAGCTATGGTTAAATGCGACACTTTAATATTAGATGAAATATCTAAAAGCGATACATATCCAACTAATATTTGCTCTAATGATACTAGTAATTTAGAACATGAAGCAACGGTATCTAAGATTAGCGAAGACAAATTATTTTACTTAATGTCTAGGGGAATTACTAAGGAAAAAGCCATTGAATTAATTGTACTTGGCTTTATTGAAAAATTTAGAGAGGAACTTCCTTTAGAATACGCTGTAGAGTTAAATCAATTATTAAAAAGAAATTTATAATTTTTTTGAAATTTTACCTTTTTTTAAAATTAGTCCATTATTCTTTATGAATATTTAAAATTCTATTAGAAGATTTTAAATATTCTTTTTTTAATGCCTAGAAAAACGATATTTTAGCGATTTGTCATTGTCTATCTTTTATGTTAAATTACTTGCGAAAGGAGGAATTATAATGCTAAATCAAGTCGTTTTAGTGGGAAGATTAACAAAAGATCCCGAAGTCAGTAAGACAGATAATAATAAACAATATTCTTATGTTACATTAGCTGTGCCTAGGAGTTTTAAAAACATGAACGGTGAATATGATACGGATTTTATTGATTGTATCCTATGGGATGGAGTGGCAAAATCTACTAAAGATTATTGTAAAAAAGGAGACATTGTCGGAGTAAAAGGAAGAATTCAAACTGATGTTGTAGAAAAAGAAGATGGAACTAAGAAGTACTATACCAATATCGTGGCAGAAAGAGTTACATTCTTATCTAGCAATAGTGATAAAAAAATAGATGAAATAAAGGAGTAATTTATTCTATTAAATAGGCACATACAGACTATTATTAAGGAACAGTTCTAATGCATTATTCTTATAAATAGCTATTTGGGGAATAATTATTATCTTAATGGTCATACTAATATTATAAGTTACCGTTTAGTTAACTTTAACCAATCAATAACAAGAATTATTTATAATGAAAGTGCTTGGGAGTGGTAGTATGACATTAATGGGGCAAAGAATAAAGGAGTTGCGTAAGAAAAATCATTTGACACAAAAAGAATTAGGTGACCGACTTAATGTAACTAAAGTAAGCGTTTGCTGTTATGAAAAAGGAACTAGAACTCCTTCACTTGAAACCCTAGTTGATTTATCAAATATATTTAAGGTAAATCTAGACTATTTCCTTGGCAACGATAATTATGTTGTTTCAGATACGAACGATTCTTACGGTATGAAAATGGCTAAAGAAGAGATAGATTTTATAACTGAACTTAGAAAATATACCAGTTTGCATGAACGCCTTCTTGAAGATCCAAAGCGAACAATGGAATTAATTGATAAAAAATTACGATAGATATTAATTAGATATTAAATTAATATCTTTTTTTTGATACAATTAATTTAGGTGATAATATGAATTATAAAAATAAAAATGAAGAATTAACAAAAATGGGAGTTACTATTATCGATATAAATCATACTTATATTGATGAAAAAGTGGAAGTAGGAGATGGGTGCATCATATACCCTAATACTTATATTAGAGGTAACACTAAGATTGGTAAGAATAATGTAATTGATATGGGTACAGTTATTGTTGATAGTATTATAGGTGATAACAATCAAATTATTAATTCTTATATTGAAACAAGTAAAATTGGTTGCAACAATAAGATAGGTCCTTTTGCTAATATACATACTAATACTATCATTAATGATAATGTTGTAATTGGTAATTTTGTGGAAATTAAGAATAGTATTATCAAGAATAATATTAAGTCTAAGCATTTAGCTTTTTTAGGTGATTGTGAGATAAGTGACAATGCAAACATTGGTGGGGGAGTAGTCATTGCTAATTACAATCCTTTAACTAAAGAAAAAACAAAGACAATTATTGAAGAAAATGTAAGTATTGGTTGCAATTCAGTAATTGTTTCTCCCGTAGTCTTAAAAAAAGATTGTCTAGTAGCAGCTGGTTCAGTTATTACTAAAGATATCCCTGCTTATTCGCTTGCTATAGCTAGATGTAGTCAAATAAATAAAGAAAATTATACTAAGAAAGAAGAAGTATTGTGAATGATAATGAATTAATGAAGACAATTTACTGATTTTCGATGTATTTTGCATAATATTCTTCATAAGTAAGTTGGTTATTATGTATAAATGTAGCAACTACTACTCCTACATAGCGATAATGCCAAGCTTCATATGTATACCCAGTAATATTTTCCTTACCCTTAGGATATCTTAAAATGAATCCATATTTATGAGCATTATTTTGCATCCAAGTAAATTCTTTAGTACTTTCAAATTGCATATAATTACTGCTAACATTATCAATATCAAGTGTCAATCCTGTTTGATGTTCCGAAAATCCTGGCCTAGCTGAATAGGTATCGGCTTCTTCTACACCATCACTTTTAACATAGTTATTATATAGAGTAGTTTGATAATCGTAACTGCGATAAGTTGAAATAGCCCTAATAGTATATCCTTCTTCGCTAGCTTTTTTTGCTAAGGCTTCAAAAGAAATTCTAGCTATATTAACTAAATATTTTTCTCCTAGACTATATTTAGTATCAATTACTTCTAATTTATCTGGTACATAATCTTGATCTAAATAATAAAATTTATTCACTAATATATAGGGAGTATTTAAATGACTACTCTTTTTAACATTGGTATAAAATTCTTGATCTAAGCCAATATTTACTTCTAATACAATCCTTTCATTGGTCAAATTGGGGTTCTTTTTCTTATAAGCAAGATAACGATTAATATAATCATTTTTAAAATATTTGATTTTAGTATCAATATTTCCTAAAACTTTCAGTTTATCATCCAAAGATATAACTTGATTATTTATATCATCATCTTTCCCTAAAGATAGCACTTTATTGGTTGCCATAACCACTATAAAAATTAAAACTACAACTACTACTGCAATTGTAACTTTCCTTTTCATTATTCCTCCATATCACTCATTATATTGTTACTAAAGTATATGTCAAGGCTTCTTCTTTTATCTTACAAAAGATGACAAATAAACAAAAAATTAGATAAGTGTAAATATAATTTGTAAATTGACATAATAGTTTAGTAGAGGTGAATTTATGAAAAAAGGTTTAATATTGTTTATAATTGCAATTATGTTTTTTCCTATCTGTGTAAAAGCGGAAAGTACTGATGATGGATTATTGAAGAACGCTAAAAGCGGAGTATTAATGGAAGCTACAACAGGGGAGATATTATACGAGAAAAATAAAGATGATAAAGTAGCAGTAGCATCTATGACTAAAATGGTTGCCCAAATACTTATTTTAGAAAATATTGAAAATGGTAATCTATCATGGGATGAAAAGATTAAAGCAAGTAGTAACGCATCAGGTATGGGTGGTTCCCAAATATGGCTACAGACTGGTGAAGAGATGACAGTAAGAGATTTAATGAAAGGAATCACTATGGCTAGTGCGAATGATGCAACGGTAGCGCTAGCTGAACGAATTGCTGGAACAGAGGCTGCATTTGTAAGACAGATGAACGAAAAAGTGAAAGAACTAGGTCTAAAAAATACAAACTTTGTTAACTCAACAGGACTAGATGAAGATAATCACTATTCTTCAGCATATGACATGGGTGTTATTGCTAAGGAACTTTTAAAACACGATGCTATTTTAGAAATATCTAGTGTTTATGAAGACTATATAAGACAAGATACTCCTAATAAATATTGGTTAGTAAATACTAATAAATTAGTAAGATTTTATGAAGGAGCAGATGGACTTAAAACAGGATATACTGATGATGCTGGATACTGTATGGCGGTTACGGCTAAAAGAGATGGAATGCGCCTAATTGCTATTGTGTTAGGAGAAGAAGTAGGTTCCGTTCGTAATGAAGAAACTAGTGAATTACTAGACTATGGTTTCAATATGTATAAAGTAGATTTAATTAAAGAAAAAGGGGAAATTCTTACTACTATCGATATCGATAAGGGAACTAAAAATAAATTAGATGCTTCCATTAATGAAGATATAAGTGTTTTAAAAAAGAAATCAGAATTAAGTAAAACTTATGATATTGAGACTAAAATAAATGATATAACTCTACCTATAAAAAAAGGGGATATAGTAGGAAAAGTGTTAGTTAAAGATAATGGTAAAACGATTAAACAAGTGGATTTGATAGCAACAACTGATGTAGATAAACTTGGATATTTTAAAACAATATTCGCAACTTTAAAAAATATTTTAACTGGCGATATTATCTAGCATAAATGAATAATGTAAATAATATAATAAAATGAAAATAAAAAATTGACAAAGTCTATAAATGTGTTATAATTTTTTCATCGACTTAGAATGAGAAAAGTAATATTTCAATTTATTTTAGCGAGTTGAGGATTTGGTGTAAGCTCAATAATAAAAGAATATGAAAGAACACTCAGGAGTTGCTTACCGAAAGATATTGAGTAGGCTAAGCCGGATTGCAATCCGTTATCATATTGCTAGATTTGTTAGAATTGAAAAGTGATCATGAATAATTAAATTTATGATAAATTGGGTGGCACCGCGGAATGCTAGTTTTCGTCCCTTGAATAAGAGATGAGACTAGCTTTTTTATTGGAAAGGAGAATTAATTATGTGTGGATTTATGGTCTATACAAAAAAAGACATTAAAAAAGAAGCGTTTGCCAAAGAATTTGAAAAGATGAAGTATCGTGGTCCAGATGAAACTAGAATAATAGAAAAAGAAGGATTATTTGGTTTCCATCGCTTAGCTATTATGGGACTTACGGAAGAGGGAATGCAACCATTTGAAAAAAATGGCAGCCTATTAGTTTGTAATGGTGAAATTTATGGTTTTCGTAAGGAAAAAGAAGAATTGATAAAAGAAGGGTATACATTTGCTAGTGATAGTGATTGCGAGATTTTATTACCTATGTATGAAAAGTATCATGAGGATATGTTTAAAAGATTAGATAGTGAATTTGCTCTTGTTTTATATGATGCTAAAGAGAAAACTTTTATAGCCGCTAGAGATCCGATTGGAATTAGACCTATGTTTTACGGTTATTCGACAGTTAGTGGTTCAATTATGTTTGCTAGTGAAGCCAAAGTATTAATTAATTTGTGTAAGGAAGTATGTCCATTCCCGCCTGGCTACTATTATAAAGATGGGAAATTTACTTGTTACTATGATGCTCGAGTATCAACTGAGGTAAATGATGATGATTTAGAAACAATTTATAGGAATATTAATCAAAAATTAACAGATGGGATTATTAAAAGATTAGATTCAGATGCTCCACTAGGTTTTCTGTTATCTGGAGGACTTGATTCTTCGCTAGTATGTAGTATTGCTTCTACTTATTTAAAAAAAACTATTAAAACTTTTGCTATTGGTATGAGTGAAGATGCTATCGATTTAAAGTATGCTAGAATAGTAGCTAATCATATTCATAGTGATCATACCGAAGTTATTATGACTAGTGATGAAGTAATAAATGCTTTAAGAGAAGTAATTTATCATTTAGAAACTTGGGATATAACAACGATTCGGGCTTCAATTGGCATGTATCTATTGTGTAAATGGATTCATGAAAACACTAATATACGTGTCCTTTTAACAGGTGAAGTTAGTGATGAATTATTTGGGTATAAATATACAGATTTTGCACCTAATGCTAGGGAGTTTCAAAAAGAAAGTGAAAAAAGAATTCATGAACTTTATATGTATGATGTATTACGGGCTGATCGTTCTATCTCTGGATGTTCCCTTGAAGCAAGAGTTCCTTTTGCAGATTTAAAGTTTGTAAACTATGTCATGGGAATTAATCCAGAAAAAAAATTAAATACCTACGGTCAAGGAAAATATTTGCTTAGAAAAGCATTCGCTAATAAAGATTATTTACCTGATACTATTTTATATCGTGAAAAAGCTGCTTTTTCAGATGCAGTCGGTCACTCCATGGTTGATTATTTAAAACAATATGCGGAGTTACAATATACTGATGAGGAGTTTATAAAGAAAAGTAAAAAGTATAAAGAACATACCCCTTTTACTAAAGAATCATTATTATATCGTGAGATATTTGAAGAATTTTATCCTAATAGAAGTAATTTAATTATTGATTATTGGATGCCCAATAAAGCTTGGAAAGGTTGCCAAGTTAATGATCCTAGTGCTAGAGTATTATCTAACTATGGTGATAGTGGAAAATAAATATCAAAAGAACTATCAATTTATGACTGTTCCTTTTTTAAATAGTTATTTAAATACTTTGTCCATTCAGGTACATTTTCTTCTTCAAAAAAGTGATAGAGAAATTCAACCATTATTTTATGCCTATATATAGCTTCTTTTTTTCCAGCTTTAGTTAGCATTAACCCCTTAAGCTTTAATAATTTTTCAAACATATGATTAACCACAGTTCCAACTTTTTTAGCCATATAGTCATTTTGGGACATGTTTAATATGGGATATACATTTTTATCAAAAAATAAATTGCCATGGGCTATATTATATTGATAACTGCGAAGTATTCCAGTACTACCTATAGCATCACACATATCGGCATCTGATACTATCATACCTTCAATAGTTATTGGTTTAATTCCTCTTAACCTTTTACTATAACCAATCGTTTTAATCGCCTCTAAAACTTGATTTTTAATACTATCTTCAATAGAATAAAGATTTAGAATTTTTTTAGCATTTATTAAATGATTAGCATTTTCCTTCCCAAATAATTTATAATCATCAACATCATGCAATAAAGCTATTAAAGCAACAATTTCTTTATCAGCTTTTTCGAATTTAGCAAATTTTAAAGACATTTGCAAAACCCTTTCGACATGTTTCATATCGTGACCAGAATTATCTTCACTTAATAATTTAAAGACTTGATTTCGTACTTCTTCAATCATTGCTAACCTCCAACATTTTTATTTAATTATAACATATACTATTATCATAGGATTAATTTAGTTATATATATTTTAAATAAAATAAGGAAAAAGCATATATTATGGTCTATATATACTTAAGACATAATTTGATATGTCGAATTTTGTCGATAGAAAAAAATGACATCTTTTGTCGAATATGTATAAAATTAAAAAAAGATGGTCTATTATTTAATAAGCGAGGAGATAAGTATGCTGAATACAGAAATTGAATATAAAAGAGGAATCCTGTTTGTAAGACTTTTAGGAGAGATAAATTCTAAAACTATTAAGAATTTAGATATGATTGATGATATTATTACTAAAGCAGGAATTAAATATTTATTAATTAATCTAGAAAAAGTGAGCATTATATCAAATAATCAAATAGATATCATGATAGACAAATATAAAAAATTAATTGGTGAAGATGGTAAATTATTAATTTGTGGATATTATAATCCTTCTAAATTAAAAATTGATATTAAGGATATGGATAAAATATACGTATCTTATAATGAATTAAATGCATTTAATATAATTAATATTTAAGGAGATTAATATGAACGGACAAGATTATAGTAATATGATTTACAAGATAGCGCACAAATATAGTTTTGGAGTTGATTTTGAGGATTTATGTCAAGTAGGGCAAATTGGCTTAATGAAAGCCTATGAAAAATATGATAAGAGTTATGGTAGTGACTTTTCATCATATGCTTATATTTATATTAAAGGAGAAATATTAAAGTATATTAAAGAAAATAGAGTAGTTAAAATTAGTAATGATTTGTTTACTCTTAATAAATCTATCACGCATGCTAGGGAAGTTTTAACTCAAAAAAATATGAAGATGCCCACTAATTCTGAATTAGCTCTGTTTTTAGAAATACCAGAAGAAAAAATACACGAAGCTATGATAGCTACGGAATATGTTAAAAGTCTTGATTATGTTTTAAATGATGATGATGACAAAGAATTAACTTTGTATGACTCTATTAAATATGAAGAAAAAGGTTATGATGAGCGAATTTTAGATTTGAAAGAAGAATTATCTCTGTTAGATGAAAATGAAAAAAAACTTATAATTGCTAGATATTATGAAGATAAGAGCCAGCAGGAAACATCAGAATTATTAGGTATTAGCCAAGTTCAAGTCTCAAGGAATGAATCTAAAATATTAACGAAGCTAAGAAGTAAATTAGCTAGTTAATATTTTTTTTTGCATAAAAAGAATGAAAATAGGGAAAATATTGGTAGGTGATAAGAATGGAAAAGAAAGAATATAAGAAAATTGTCGATAGACATAAACCTACAGAAACGAGAGTCCAAAATGCTATCATTAGTTTTTTAATTGGTGGTGTAGTAGGGGCAATAGGGCAAGGGTTAATTGATTTTTATTCCAGTTGGTTTGATATATCAACTCGTGATGCTTCAACCTTTATGATTGTAACTCTAGTGTTTGTTGCTTCATTATTTACTGCTCTAGGTTTCTTTGATAAATGGGTAACATTTGCTAAATGTGGATTAATTATTCCCATTACAGGATTTGCTCATTCTATGACTAGTGCGGGTATAGAGTACCGTAAGGAAGGTCCTATTTATGGATTAGGTATGAATATTTTTAAGTTAGCAGGATCAGTTATTTTATATGGTATTGTATCTGCCTGGTTATTTGGTACCATTAGGTATTTATTGATGGGAGGAATATAGTATGACTTATAAATACGACAATGTATATGTTGGTGGTTACTCAACCGTAGTAGGACCTTATGAAAAAGATGGACCTTTATCTAAAGGATTTGATAAGTGTTATGATAATTTGTATAATGGTGAAAAAACTTGGGAACAGGCTGAAGTAAGACTTCTTTCCGATAGTATTGATATTTTATTAAAGAAGATTCAAAAAGATAAAAAGAATATTGATCTATTAATATCAGGAGATTTATTAAATCAAATTACTTCATCTAGTTATGCAGCTTTAAAGTTTGATATGCCTTTCTTTGGAATATATAGTGCTTGTGCTTCCAGTGCGGAGGGTATTATTTTAGGCGCTAGTCTAATTGATGGCGGAAAAATAAAAAACTGTATATCAGCAACTTCTTCCCATAATATGTCAAGTGAAAAACAATTTAGAAATCCTACCGAGTATGGCGCCCCTAAACCTAAAACGGCAACTTTTACTGCGACAGGTGGTGCTAGTATTTACCTAACGCGTGAGAAAACTAATATTAAAGTTGAATCATCGACTATTGGCAAAGTAGTTGATATGGGACAAACAGATCCTTTTAATATGGGTGCTGTTATGGCGGCTGCTGCTGGTGATACGATTTATGAACATTTAAAGGCATTAAAAAGAGAGCCTAGTTATTATGACTTGATATTAACAGGCGATTTAGGGGTATATGGTAGAGAAATTCTAATTGACTATATGCATACTGAATATGGTTTGGATATAAGTAATAATTATGATGATGCAGGAACTATGCTTTATGATTTATCTAAACAAGAAGAAGTAATGGCTGGAGGATCTGGTCCTGCTTGTAGTGCTTTGGTTAATTATGCTAAAATACTACCTAAAATGGAAAAAGGTGAATTAGATAGAGTATTATTTGTACCAACTGGAGCTTTGTTTTCTCCAACATTCGTATATCAACACGAAAATATTAATTCAATTGCTCACGCAATTAGTTTGGAGGCGGTAAGATGATTTATTTATATTCATTCCTTTTTGCCGGATTTGTATCTATGTTAGGACAAATAATATTAGATAATACCAAATTAACGGCAGGACATATTACTAGTTTATTTGTAATAATAGGTGCTTTTCTTGATACTTTTAGTATCTATGATAAGATTATTGCTTATGTTGGAGGAGGAGCCTTAGTACCAATTACTAGCTTTGGACATTCACTAATTCATGGAGCTTTAGCTAAAGCATCTGAATATGGTTTAATAGGTATATTGACAGGTATGTTTGATTTAACCGCATCAGGTATTACTTCGGCAATTATCTTTACCTTTATATTTAGTTTATTTTGTAGACCAAAGGATTAAAATACATAAAGAGTTCGCAAGAACTTTTTTCTTTTGCATTAAAAGGACATTATTGATATAATTAATTTAACAATTGGATGTGGTAAGATGGATATAGAAATTAAGATAAATGAGTTTGAAGGACCATTAGATCTTTTATTACACTTAATTAAAGAATCAAAAATGGATATTTTTGATTTAAAAATTGAATTAATTACTGATCAATATTTAGATTATATTAATAAAATGGAACAGATGAATTTAGATATAGCAAGTAGTTATTTAGTAATGGCAGCGGAATTAATTGAAATGAAGTCTAAACTCCTTTTGCCAAGGCATGAAGAAGAGGAACAAGAGGAAGAAGATCCGAAAGAACAATTAGTTAATAGATTAATTGAGTATCAAAAGTATAAAGATTTAACCAGTGAATTCAAAGAGTTAGAAGAAGAACGCCATCAAATATTTACCAAAAGTCCTGAGAATATTAAAAGTTATTTAGAAGATGTTAAATTTGTAAATAACAGTGAAGTAACTCTAGAGGATTTAATAGAGGCTTTTAAAAAATTTTTAGAACGTCAAAAAGAGAGCCGTCCTTTAGAAACCAAGATTACTAAAAAAGAAATTTCATTAGAAGAAAGAAGAACTTCTATCAAAAAAATTTTAAAGGAAAAGAAGAGGATTAATTTTTTAGATTTATTTGATGTTATTACCAAAGAATATGTAGTAGTAACCTTTTTAACTATTTTAGAAATGGCTCGTCTTAATGAATTATTGATTACGCAAGATAAAAACTTTGGTGAAATTATGTGTGAGGGGATATAGATGAATAAGGAAGCAGTATTAGAAGGATTATTGTTTGTTGTAGGTGATGAGGGATTAACTATATCCCAAATTAAAGATATATTAGAATTGAATGATGATGAAGCTAAGGAACTAATAATATCTTTAAAAGAAAAATATGAACAGCCTGATCGTGGTATTAGAATTGACTTTTTAGGAAATACTTTTAAATTAACAACCAAAAAGGAGCATAGGGAGTACTATCAAAAATTGATTGAAAATGAAGAAACTAACAATTTATCGCAATCAGCACTTGAAACTTTGGCAATAATTGCGTATAATGAACCTATAACACGTTTAATGGTCGATGAAATTAGAGGTGTTAGTAGTAGGGAAATGATAAGAAAATTGGTGGCTAAAGGATTAGTAAAAGAAACTGGTAGAAGTGATTTACCAGGAAGACCTATTCTTTATCAAACTACTAGTGAATTCTTAGATTATTTTGGATTATCTTCAAAAGAGGACTTACCAAAGTTTGATATGATGGTAGAAGAATTAACTGATTCAGTTGATTTATATGATTCAAAATATAAAGAAGAATAATTCTTTATGCCTGAGTGGCGGAATGGTAGACGCGCTGGACTCAAAATCCAGTGGTAGCAATATCGTGTGGGTTCAAGTCCCACCTCAGGCACCATAAGGATAAAAACTCGAACTTTTAAGGTTCGAGTTTTAAAATGTTCGAATTTATGATAAAATTTTTATAAATCGGATTGATATATTTGTCAATTTAGAAAACGCACTTGTATTTGAGAAAAACAATATGCATATAGGAGATATAAAATGGAATACAAAGAATTTGCAAAGTATTATGATAAATTTTATAAAAATAAAAATTATGTTAAAGAAACAGAATTTTTAATAAATTTTATTAAGCAAGATGATAAAATTATCGATATAGGTTGTGGAACAGGATTACATGCTTATTTACTGCAACAAAATGGCTTCAAAGTTGATGGCTTAGATCTTAATAAAGAAATGTTAGATATTGCTAAAACTAGGCTTCACTCTAATCTTTATTTACAAAATATATTAGATATAAATATCCAACAAAAATATGATGTTATAATCTCAATGTTTGCTGTATTAAATCATTTAAAAGATACACAAGAGTTAGAAAAGACTCTTATGAATTTGAAAAGTATTTTAACTGATGAAGGAAAAATAATAATCGATTTACATAATCCGCAAAGTTCTGGTAATAAAACAGATTCTTATGATAATATGACTAGAACTATGGAATGGAATTATGATAAAAAATCTAAAATAGAAGATAGTAAAATTACATTTGAAATTGATGGTAAGAAATATATTGGCAATCATACTTTTAGAATTTTTACAATTGATGAGATAAAACAATGCTGTGAAAACGTTGGCCTTGTTGTTAAAAAAGTATATGAAAATTATGATATTAATAAGTGCGGTTCATCTCTTTCTAAAAACTTACAATTCTTAATATGTAAAGTTTTATTTTAATACTTAAAAGTTATTGCAACCCTTCTTTAGGGCACTAGATAGGTATCAAACTTATATAATTCAATTATTTGATTGGTTCAAATTTAAAATACCCAAAATTATGTTAAAATATTTATAGATAAATTAGCATATTTGTCAATATGGATTAAATATATAATAAATTAGTAATAGATAAAATTTTCAAAATAAAACATGAATATTTTGATAATTTGAATGAAATAGATTTGCATAAGAGGTGTTATATATGTATTTACAATATTATATAGAGCAATTAGGTTTTCCAAATCTTCCACTATTTTTACCTAAATATTTAAAAGCACCATCATTATTAAGATTAAAAAAGATTGGTTATTTTTGTGGAATGGATTATGCTTCAAAGGATATTTATGATTTTAGCGAATATATCAGTAGATATGATCATTCATTAAGTGTTTGTTTAATAGTTTATAAATTAACTAAGGATAAAAAAATGTCTCTTGCTGGGCTTTTTCATGATATCGGTACACCTTGTTTTTCTCATGTTGTAGATTATATGAATAGAGATTATGAAAGGCAAGAAAGTACTGAAAAGTATACTGAATATTGTTTAAAAAAAGATAAGTATCTCATTGAATGTTTAAAAGAGGATAATATTGATATTAATGATATTATTAATTTTAAACAATATCCTATTGTTGATAATGATCGACCTAAAGTTTGTGCCGATAGAATTGATGGTGTAATTTTAAATGGAATTGGATGGACTAAAAATATTAGCAAAAAGGATATAAAGGCAATAGTTCAAGATATGTGTGTATTTAAAAACGAGGACAATGAAGATGAAATTGGTTTTAAGTCTTTGGACATTGCCCAAAAAGTTTTACAAGAAAATGAAAATATTGATTCATATTGTCACTCTAGGGAAGATAATTATATGATGCAATTTTTAGCCAAAATAACAAAATTAGCAATTAGTCAAAAATACATTTCTTATGAAGATTTATATTTTTATAATGAAGAAGAATTATTTAATTTATTGAAACAGAAAAGTAATAACGAAATAAGGCAGCTTATTAATCAATTTCAAACTCAAAAAAAGGAAGAGATTACTGAAATAGAAATACCTAAAATAAAAGTTAGAAATTTAAAGCCTTTAGTGAATGGATTACGAATAGGATAATTAACAAATTTATATTCAAAGTAATAACTTAGAAAATTATTATTTTAGTGCTAAAGACCAAACTAGTAAAATTACAAATTAGAAGAATATAAATTTATTTTTTAGAAAATAATATTGAAGCTGAACAATGTTATGAACAGTAAAGAACACTATATCCATAAAAATGATTATACATATCATAATACATGCATTATCTATTCAAAACGCCTAAGAGATAATAAAATAATTCTTGAAATAATACTTTTTGAATATAAGAAACATGATGGCGGAGGAGAAAAAAGTAATTTAGAAGTAAAAATATAATTTTTAAATAAAAAAATACATTGTTAATAAATTTTGAATGTTTAAGTGTATATATAAAAATATTTAATAGGGTACATAAAACTAATAAAAGTCAGTTATGATAAATAACTGACCTTGAAAAATTATTATACTTTTTTAGGAATAAGTTTTAATATTTTAGGTGGTTCACCAAGCGATAGTGTATATATATTAGAACCTATTACATGTTCTTGAAGAATAGACTCTTCTTTGTTATTGCCATTATTATCTTTTTCAAAGGTAGGAACCAAAATATATTTTGATTGGACAAGTGAAGGTAATTTACCATCATTAAATTCTATGTGATATTCTTGACTATATTGTTTTGATTCTAATAATAAATCATAATTAGTTTTTATATCTAAATGCTGTAATTCTAAACTTAAAAAGGATAATTGTTTTTTAGCCCTATCTTTAAATATATCATTTCCTAATGCTTTAAATGATATGAGTTCTATTACAGTTATTATTCCAAATTGGTATCCTAATGTTAATGGTAAATTCCCATCAATTGGTGTATGTAATAAAAGTGTATCTACCACTAGAAAAGTGGGAAAATGAATGGTTAACCAAACATTTTTTCTATTTCTTATTAATTTTAATGGACCATATGGTTCTTTAATATCTTTAATTTTTTTCATCATATCATAATTAATAATTAATTGTTCCATGTTTTTCCTCTTTCGTAAGCATATTCTATCATATTGCTAATAGCTGGTCAAATACCAAAAAAACTCCAAAAAAATTAATTAAATACATACAGAGTTTCTTTTTATTTTTTATTGTTTATGCTATCATTAATATAGTGAGGTTGTGATTATTATGAAATGTAGTAAATGTGGTTGTGAAAATTTAAGAAAAGCTAACTTTTGTAAGAAATGTGGTCATAAGTTTAGTAATGATGATAAAGAATTAGCTAGTAAAAAGGGGTTAATAGGAGTATTA
Source organism: uncultured Bacilli bacterium (assembly GCA_947601845.1). Lineage (GTDB taxonomy): Bacteria > Bacillota_I > Bacilli_A > RF39 > UBA660 > RGIG3091. Next base: position 57,680 of record CANQGH010000001.1, read on the forward strand.
AATAAGATAAAAAATTGGTATAATTTTTGGACTTTTAAAAAAGTTACTGATTCTATTTGGTTTAAAATATTATCGGTGGTAGTAGTTTTAGTTATTGGTTTTTATTTTTACTTTTTAAATGGTGATAATCTGAGAATCGAAACTGGTAATAATTATAATTTAAATTATAATAAAAATAATCATGAATATTATGTATATTTAAAACAAGAAAGTTATTCTGATTATGCCCAGAATGATGGTTTAATTGAAATTAATCTTTATATTCCTAAACGTAATCAAGAAATTTATGTTCAAAAGTATGATGAAAATAATAAAATTGTACAAGAGGATACTTTTAAGAAAGAAAACGTAATTAAAGTAAATGCTAATACTAAAGAGAATGGTTATTATTTGATATCGACAAATAAAGATATGACAGATGCTTTAAAAGTATATGTTTATTTAGGGGGGTGAATAAGTATGGCTAAAAAGAAGAATAAGGTTTTTTGTATTTTTTGTGGTACGGAAAATAACAATAGTGATAAACAATGTCATAAATGTCATAGAACACTTAATCCTAAAAAGCATGAATTACTTGATTATATTTGGAATGAAATTAAGGATGAGGTAAAAGGTGAAGGAATTGATCGGATTTTAAGTATTATCAAAAGTGTTATTAAACATTTTTGGTACGGAACAATGATTACAGCCTCAGTTGTTATAAGTGCTGGTTTAGTCATTGCGGGTGCTACTAATAAGCAGTTAGATAATGGAGTAGCCATTACTAATCAAAAGGCACAGTTTACAGAATTAACGGATTATGAAAAATTGTTGGGTTGTTGGAAGGGAACTTATAATGAAAATTATAGTATATCAGGAGAATGGTATTATAAGTTTATATCTGATAAAGAAGTTCAATATTATTTACGTGAAGTATCACATAATATTAATAATGAAGAATTTGTTTATGAACGTAATATATTAATGGATTATTTTATTATTGATAAAGATATTCGTGGTCAAAATAGAAGATTTTTTGGTTTAGGATTACCTAGTCCTGATGAGATAAATGGTGAAGATTTTATGTGGGAAAGTGATGATGTATGGTTAGAGGTTCCTGAGTTGAATATGGACTATGCTAAGAGAAACACAAGAATAAGTTGTAGTCTTTTCCCTAATGATAAAGGTATAGATTAGAGAGGTATTTATGGATAAGAAAGTATTTAGAGATATCAATTATGGAATGTATATTGTAAGTACAAAGGATGATAAAAAAGTAGGGTGTGTTATTAATACATTAACTCAAATAACAAGTGATAACCCGACAATATCAATTAGTCTTAATAAAGAAAATTATACTAATGAAGTAATACGTAAAATGAAAAAGTTTAGTGTATCTATTTTATCAGAAGAGACTAGTCCTAATACTATTGCTAAATTTGGCTTTTCTTCTTCTAAAGATGTAGATAAATATGTGGATGTTCCTTATGAAGAAGTAGAGGATAATGTAGTAATAACCGATAACATTTGTGGATATCTTATTTGTGAAGTAATTAATATTATTGATGTAGGAACGCATGATGTTTTTATTGCTAGAGTAATTGATGCTAAAAAGGTAAGTGATTTACCTCCTATGACGTATAGTTATTATCATAAAGTAATTAAAGGAACATCTCCTAGAAAAGCGCCTACTTATGTTTTAGAAGACGTTGAAAGTGATGAAGAAGTTTGGGTTTGTGATGTTTGTGGTTATGTTCATAAAGGACCAATTAGTGATGATTTCATCTGTCCAATATGTGGAGTTAATAGAAGTCATTTTCAAAAAAAGTAATAAGATTAAATTTTCTTGCTTACAAAATTAAAACAGGATATGATATAATGAAATTACAACGAGTAGCTAACATTGGCGTAAGTCCAGTTGTTAGCTATTTATTTTTTAGGAGATAAAAATGTCAACAGAATTTAAATTATATAATGTTAAAGAAGAGGATTTATATGTCAATAAGACTAAAGAAGAGAAAATGTTATTGCAACAAGAAATGGTGGTAATGGCTAAGGAAAGAGGTATTAAACCAACTGCTAGATATTTTAATACTTATCCGAGTACGGTTAGAAAATATTTAAGAAAATATGAACAAAAAAGTAATCAAGGTAATTAAAAAATTACGATTTTTTTATTTTCTTACTTTAATAAAACATATGGCAAATTTTGTATAATTGGTAGATTAACAATTTAATTTATAGTATAATGATTTTATTCACAAAATAGGAAGGGATATAACATGCAAAGGACAAAGAAATGGTTTAGGGATTTATTTCGTAGGCGTGTCTTCATTACTTTATTAATTCTACTACAACTTATCTTAATTGCGTATCTTATTGTAAGTGGTAGTAAACGTGTTTTAGGAATTAATATTTTTTTAAATATTATAAGTATTGTAGTAGCCTTGCATATTATTGCTAAAAAAGATAAAGGAGCATACAAATTAACTTGGGTTTTTATTATTTTAGTGTTTCCTTTATTCGGAGGCCTATTTTATTTACTATTTAAATTACAATCATCAACTAGGGCTTTCTCTAGAAAATTAAAAATAATTGAACGAAAGTCCAAAAAGTTATTTTTACTTTCTGGTGATTGCTATCAAGATTCATCATTTAAAAATAAAAAATATATTTCTGAGATTAACTATTTACAAAAATTTGCTAATTTTCCTGTATATAAACATACTGAAGCTACTTTCCTAAAAACCGGGGAGAGTGCTTATTATGCCTTATTAGATGAGTTAACAAAAGCGAAGAAGTATATCTTTTTAGAATACTTTATTATAAGCGAAGGACTTATGTGGGACAGTATTTTAGAAATACTAAAACAGAAAGTAAAACAGGGTGTAGAAGTTAGATTGATATATGATGATGTTGGTTGTTTCTTAAAATTGCCGAATAATTATGATAAAACTTTGCGTAAATACGGCATCAAGTGTCACATTTTTAATAAATTTAGACCTTTCTTAACAACGGTTCAAAATAATAGAGATCATCGCAAAATAGCTATTATTGATGGTAAGGTGGCTTTTACTGGGGGATTTAATTTAGCTGATGAATATATTAATGCTTATCAACGCTTTGGACATTGGAAAGATGCTGGGATTATGGTTAAAGGTGAAGCTGCTTGGAGTTTTACTTTAATGTTTTTGCAGATATGGTCTATATGTAATAATGCTACTGAAGACTATACCAAATATTATCCTTGGAAAGTAGAAAAATGTGATGTCATTAGTGATGGATATGTTCAACCTTATGCTGATAGTCCAATGGATAAAGAAAATATTGGGGAACATGTATATTTGCATATCATTAATAATGCCAAAAAATATTTATACATTAATACACCATATTTAATTATTGATGACAGTATGACTTCGGCTCTTATGTTGGCTGCTAAAAGTGGGGTAGATGTAAGAATTGTTGTTCCTCATAAGGCGGATAAAAAGACGATTCATTTCACCACTAGGTCATATTATCGTGATTTAATCGCATCAGGTGTCAAAATATATGAATATTCAGCAGGGTTCATTCACTCTAAAACATTTGTTAGTGATGATGTTGTGGCTACTGTTGGTACTACTAATTTAGATTTTAGAAGCTTGTATTTAAACTTTGAATGTGGAACTTGTTTATATGATGCTAGTTGTATTAAAAATATGAAGAAGGATTTTGAAGATAATTTGAAAATGTGTGAACAAATAACGTTAGAGGATTGTAGTGATAATATTGTTATTAAATTATTGCAAGATATATGTAGATTGTTCGCTCCACTTATGTAGTAAAATACTAAAGGAGGAAGAAAATGGTTAACTTTGTAAAAGAAAAAAGTAACAATACCGATTATATAAATGCCCCTTGGAGAAAGTATTACAAAGAAGATTTTAAGAACATCAATTATTTCGAAGGTTCACTATATGAAAAAATATTAGATATTAGTAATAAATATCCCAATAATATTGCCTTAGAGTATTTTACAAAACATTATACATATAAAGAGATGATTAATATTATTGATAAAATTGCTTTAAGTTTAGTTAGTTATGGGGTGAAGGAAAATGATTATGTAACTATATGTATGGCTAATTGTCCCAAAGTGATTTGTGTTTTTTACGCCATTAACAAAATTGGTGCTATTGCTAATATTATTCATCCTTTATCTAGCATTAATGAAATAAAAAAATGTTTAAAGGCCACCAAATCTAATTTTATTTTTGTTAGTGATTTTATCTATAATAAAATAAGAAAATTTAAAGTGAGAAAAGTAGTTGTTATTCCTATTTCAGAAAGTATGAACTTGCTTACTAAAACATTATATAAGCTAACTACTAAGAAAAAGTATAAGGCAAATAATTTGGCAAAAAATGCTCTTTCTTGGAGTAAGTTTCTTAGTAGTTATAAAAAGATTCATTTAGATGTTTTTAAGCCGAGAAATAAAAATGATGATGCAGTTATATTGTATAGTGGAGGTACAACAGGTAATCCTAAAGGCGTAGTATTAACTAATCTTTGTTTAGATGCGATTAGTAAGCAGTGTGAGTTGATGGTAGATGACACAGTGCCTGGTAATAGTATTTTATCTTATTTACCTATCTTTCATGGTTTTGGTTTAGCTATAGGTATTCACATGCCTTTATCACTAGGTATGAAATGTATTATAATTCCTAAAATAAATGTTAAGAAAATGAATAAAATTGTGGAAAAAACTAAACCTAATTTTTTGCCTGTCATACCATCTATTTTAGAAAGTATGGTAAAGGATAAAAGAGCAAGCAAAAAATCTTTACAAAGTGTTTTATGTGTGTTATCATGCGGCGACTTTTTAAACTATGAATTAAAGAATAAGGTTGAAGAATATTTAAAATGCCATGGTGCTAAGGCTGTTATTAGAGCTGTTTATGGCTTAACAGAATCTACAGCGGCTACTTGTGTTAGTTTAGTAGAAGACTATACCGAAGGAAGCATTGGTATACCTTCCCCAGATACCTTATATAAAATAGTTAAACCTAATACCACTATTACAGTTCCTATTGGTGACATTGGCGAAATATGTATTTCAGGCCCATCAGTTATGAAGGAATATTTAAATAATCCTAGTGAAACTTATCGAACGATTCGGGTTCATGAAGATGGTAGGAAATGGCTTCATACTGGCGACTTGGGAAGAATGGATGATAATGGCATTTTCTATTTTGAAAGCCGACTAAAAAGATTAATTATTTCTAATGGCTGTAATATTTATCCTAACTATTTGGAAGATATATATAATAAACATCCTTTTATTGAAAATTCTGTAGTAATAGGAATTCCTGATGATATTAAAGGTCAAGTAGCTAAAGCCATTATTATGCTTAAAAAAAATATCAAATTAACTGATGCCGTTAAGACAAATATTTTAGAATATGCGAACAACAATATTGCCAAATATGCTCTACCTAAAGAATATGAATATGTTGATAATATTCCTAAGACATCGTTGGGTACGGTTGATTATAAAAAGCTAGAGAATCATGAATAATGATTCTTTTATTTTGGTCTTTTATTGTGGACTAAATTTAATAACTTTCATAAATTACTGTAGAAAGGAAGGTTAAGATGAATAGTAATTGTAATCAAAATAATCATATGGGAAATATACCAAATCTTGGATGTTGTAATAGGGTTTGTTATGGACCTACTGGACCAACAGGGCCTCAAGGACCAGCTACAATTACAGTAGGAACAGTAACTACTGGAGCACCTGGTACTCCAGCAAGCGTTGTCAATACTGGAACACCATCACAGGCAAGACTTGATTTTGTAATACCACAGGGTGCTACTGGGGCAACGGGACCAACCGGTCCAACCGGAGCAACAGGACCAACCGGTCCAACCGGAGCAACAGGGCCAACCGGTCCAACCGGACCAACAGGAGAAATAGGTCCAACAGGACCAACCGGAGCAACCGGACCAACTGGGCCAACAGGAGAAACAGGACCAACGGGACCAACCGGAGCAACAGGACCAACGGGACCAGCCGGAGAAGCAGGACCAACAGGACCAACGGGAGCAACAGGACCAACCGGACCAACAGGAGAAACAGGTCCAGCAGGACCAACTGGAGAAGCAGGACCAACTGGACCAACAGGAGCAACAGGTCCAACGGGACCAACTGGACCTACTGGTGATGTCGGAGCAACTGGTGCAGCTCCTACATTAGAAATAGGTACTGTTACTACTGGTGATCCTGGAACGCCAGCAAGTGTAACTATAACACCTATTGCTTAATAACTATTAAGAAAGGAAAGGTAAATATGCCAAGCGGATATAGATTAGATTTTGTAATACCACAAGGTGCAACCGGACCAATTGGACCTCAAGGAATAGAGGGACCAACTGGAGCAACCTGTTGATTGTATAAATCTTCTAAATGATCTTAAGTTTAATTTTGATTTTTTAAATTGTTAATTTTATGAATTTAAGTTAATTGTTAATTTTTTATTTTTGTGATATTATATCATTAATTTTGGATTATTACGTTAAGTAAATTTGATAAAAATATAAAGTATTAGTAAAATCTCAATTTTTTTTCTAAATGCGACCCTGAAATCAATAAAGATTGCGTTTAACTCCAAAAATAGAGGTAGTTGC
>CANQGH010000002.1 GCA_947601845.1 uncultured Bacilli bacterium
GTATCTATTGAATCTTTTGGTGAAGATGGGATTAATATTGATTCCAGTAGTGGTAACTTAGTAACTAATGGTTATGGAGAATTGGGCAATAATACTAATTTTGGTTTATTTAATTATTCTACAGACACGCCATCTAGTGATATAAAGGGTAGTTTTACTAAAAGTACAAATGCGGTAGATGTTTTTTCGGGGAGTGAATATATAGCAGTAGATCCCACTAAAACCTATAATTATTCTGTGTATTTAAAGAACTTAGGAAATGCCGATACCACTTATTATATAGGATTTACGGAATATGATATAGATAAGAAAATGATTGATACTATTAATTTTATGTATATTCCAAACACTTTAACGACATTAAAACAAGATTTAAATGATGGCGACAAAATAGTATATTTAGATGATGTATCATCGTTTGTAGTAAATGCCGATACGCCGTATTATCAGCGAGGGCTAATTTTTTGGAATTATAAAGATAGTACGGGTTACTTATATCCACCATTAACATATTCTAGAAATACATGGAGAGATTTATATACCTATGATAAAGTAGATAAAGTCAATAATACTATAACTCTGAAAGAAGAGTGGAATCATGGTACAATTCCTAAGGGAACTCTATTATCACAAAATAATGATGGGCAAACATATAATTACTGTATAAGAGCATCGCAGACTATTCCTTCTACTTGGACTAAATATTCGGCTGTAATTAGTGGAACTAATACTGCAGGAGGTAACAATCAGTTAAAATTCCGTCCAGGCACTAAATATATACGCATATTAGTTTGGTTCGGTGGCCATACAACGAATGCTAGTATGGCAATGGCAGGAATTGATTTTAGAGAAAGTAATACTGCTAATATTGAAACAGGCGAACCATTAAGGAAAGTGGGAAGTAGTAGTGATTATATCGATTTTGCAAATAAAAGAGTAGTAAGGAAAATAGGGGTATATAGTTTTAATGGTAAAGAGAATTGGACTTGTAGTAGTTCTACTTCTGGTAAGTCCTTAAATTGCTTTATAAATCAAACAGAATTATCTAATTTAACCGGAGGGAAAATAAATAAGACCAATACGGCATTATTGTCAACCCATTTTCCATATACTAATTTAGGAAATAGTAATTATAAAGATAGAGATGGTAATGGAATATATGGTTATAGTGATAGTTCAGCAGCTTTTATTATTACGACAAACAAGGTAAAGAATGTAAGTGAATGGAAAAGTTATTTAGAGGAACAAGCAAGTAAGAAGACACCTGTTACTATTTATTATGAATTAAATAGTTCAATAAATGAACCTATTATCTTACCAAATGTTAAAACACGTACAGGAGATAGCAATATAGTAATTGAGAGTAATATTGCATCTAGTGGAGTATCTTTAAGTTATTATAAAAAAAGTTAACTTTTACTAAAAATGAATATTGAAATAAAAAGGTGATACAAATCTAATGATTGCCTAAAAGCAAAATTTAGATTTGTATTTTTTTGTTGGTTTAAAATCATAATTTGGCCATTTTCCTTTTATAAATACACATGATATATTGGTATCAATCAAAGGACGGATTATTAAATTCATTAGAAAATAAAAGTGATTTTGTTAATAGTGATAAAAAAATTATGAGGTATTTATGAGGTTATTATGTTAGAAAACAATGACAAATATTTTGAAATATTAAATGATATTAAAAAAACAGTAATTCAAACTAGAAACAAAATTGTCGAAAGCGCAAATAAAGATTTAGTTCTAATGTATTACAATATTGGTTTAAAATTAATTGAAAATAATAAATGGGGTTCTTCATTTATAGATACTTTAGCCAAAGATTTAAAAATTGAGTTTCCAACTTTAAAAGGAATGTCAGCAAGGAACTTAAGATATATGCAAAAATTTGCAACTGAATTTGATAATGATGAATTTTTGCAAGGAGTCCTTGCAAAATTATCTTGGAACCATAATCAAGTATTATTAGATAAAATTAAAAACAAGGAAATTAGAAAGTGGTATGCAAAAGAATCATTTGAAAATGGCTGGTCTGTTTCTATATTAACTCATCAGATTTCTCTTAAATTGTATGAGAGACAAGCATTATTAGGAAACAAAACGACCAATTTTGATGAAACTTTACCAACACCCAATAATGAACAAGCCAAAGAATTATTAAAGAGTCCTTATATTTTTGATTTTATAACTGCTGATAAAGATATTAAGGAGCTTGATATTGAAAGGGAATTAATAGCTAATATAACTAAATTGTTATTAGAACTTGGAAATGGTTTTGCTTTTGTTGGAAGACAATACCACTTAGAAATAGAAAATGAAGACTATTATATTGACTTGTTATTTTATAATTTAAAAGTTAGGAGTTATGTAGTAATTGAATTAAAAACAACTGAGTTCAAACCTGAATATGCCGGCAAGCTAAATTTTTATTTAAATGCAGTTGATACATATATTAAGGACAAAAATGATAATCCAACGTTTGGAATACTTTTATGCAAAGATAAAAAACGAGTAACAGCAGAATTAGCTTTGAAAGATATTAATAAACCAATTGGTGTTACTGAATATAAAATATTATCTGAAATACCTGAGTTTTTAGAAAATGCTTTGCCAAGCATTGAAGATATCGAAAAAAGATTGAAAAACAGTTCTGAATAAAATATTGTTAATTAATAAAACGATCAATAAATGCCGTTATATATTTAAGAATATAAAAATTGTCTTTTTTTAGGTTACAATAATATTTTTAAATGATTGAAAAAATGAGAGGTAATTGATACAATAAAAGAGAATAATATAGGTTATATACAAGGAGAGAGTATGAAAAAATTATTATTAATTTTAGTTGTAATGTTACTTATAAGTGGATGTGAAGTAAAAGAGCAAAATCATCCAAATGATGAGGTAGAACACGATAAAATTATGGAGCAATTGAATAGTCTTACTTTAGATGAAAAGATTGGTCAAATGCTTATGGTATCTTATCGTAGTACTGAAGCTGATGATAATTTAATATCAGTATTAAACGATGTTAAACCTGGCGGTTTTATCATGTTTAGTGAAAACTTTGAGAGTTATACTCAAGTTCAAAAGTTTTTAAATGACATTAACGCTACTAGTGATATACCAATGTTTATTTCTGTTGACCAAGAAGGTGGAAGAGTTCAAAGATTAAAAAATCTAACGGATAGAGAAGTAACTATTGTACCTGCCATGAGTGAATTGGGCGCTACTAATGATGAAGCATTATCATATGAGGTAGGTCGTGTAATGGGAGAAGAATTAGGCGTTTTTGGTATTAACATGGATTTTGCCCCAGTACTTGATATCTATTCTAATCCTAATAATACGGTAATTGGTAATAGATCATTTGGAACTAATGCCCAAACAGTTTCTAAAATGGCTTTATCTTTTGCCAAGGGCCTAAAAAGTACAGGAGTTATTCCTGTTTATAAACATTTTCCAGGTCATGGTGATACAGCAACTGATTCACATTATGCCCTACCGGTTATTACTAAAACCAAAGAAGAATTAATGCGGCTTGAATTGAAACCATTTATTGATGCCATTAACGATAAGGCTGAAGTTATTATGATTGGTCATTTAGCCATTCCTAATATTACCGGTGATGATACACCAGCATCTTTATCTAAAGTACTAATTACAGATTTTCTAAAAGAAGAATTAGGATATGATGGATTAGTTATTACCGATGCCTTAAATATGGGAGCTTTAACTAATAATTATTCACAAAAAGAAATTTATACGATGGCAATTAATGCGGGAGTAGATATCTTACTTATGACATCTCCTGCTAGGGATGCTCTAAAAATAATTAAAGAGGCCGTATTAAATGGTGATATAAGTGAAGAACAAATTGATAAATCGGTGGAAAAAATATTAAGACTTAAAGATAGTATTAGCAATAATACTAAATATGGTGAAAGTTATCTTGGAAGTAGTGAGCATAAAGAGATTATTAATAAAATAAAGTAATATTAAGTAGGTGGTAAAATTGAAAAAAATTATACTTAGCTGTTTACTTATTGCATGTTCATTACTTATGACAGGATGTGGTAGTAAAAGTACCCAATTAACTTGCGATATAGGAAAAACAAGTATCACTATTACTTTTGAAAAAGGAAAGATTACCAGTTATTATGATGCCATTACTGGTGCGGCTGGTAGCAAAGAAATAGAAAACTTAAATGATAACTATTTAAAAGATGTTACAAGTAATAGTGAAGCTTTAGACATAATGCGTGATGTAGTAGCTACCAATGGTGGCAATTGTCAATAACCGCTTTAAATCAGTAATAGATAAGCTATCGTTTTTCACAAAAATGTATTTTAAAAAATGGTTACATGTGATATATTTAAGTAGTAGAGGTAGATGATGAATTATGAATATTGAATTCGTATCGAATGATTATCTTTTAGCGTGGAACTTATTGTTTAAACCTGCCTTTTCCAGTGAAATACAAGCACTAAAAGAAAAGATTTGGCAAAAGTACCCTAAAGAATATATGAAATTACAAAAAGAGAATATTGAAATTTTAAAATATAGTGATGATTTCATTCCTGATGATGATACCGTATACAATTATGTTTTTGAATCCGATATTTTTAAAAATATAAAAAAAGAAACGGACAAGCATCGCCGCTTTTTAATGAAATTTTGGTACGAATATCAAAAAACTATTAATGAAGAATTGAAAAATATTTTACGATTTCCTATTAAAGATACATATCATCTACTAGTAATTCATCCATCCTTGGATACAGTTGAATTCATGGGAACTAATCCTAAAAAAAATATTTCGTGGGGAAAGTTAAATGATACAGAAGATGGTCTTAAGACTTTAATGCGTATTATATATACTCTAGTGAAATACGAAATAGCATCTTTTCAAAAAGAGAATAAAGAAATAGTTGCTGCTGTTATTGATTTGGCAATTACTAACGAATTACATACAAGAATTTTAAAAAAATCAAAATATAACGAGGGTTTTAAAAACTTGCGATTTTTAAAAAGACAATTATACCCTTATTGGTTAATGTATTTGGGAGCTGACAAAGAAGAAATGGTTAGTTATATGATGCGTGACCAATTAGCTTTTGATTTTGAAAAATATCCAGTTGAAAAAGAGCTTAAAAAAGTTGATTTATATGGATTTATTGATTTTTGTTGTAAAAATCAAAAATATATTATTAGACTTAGTGATATAGAAACAATGTAAAAGTGGCAATGCCACTTTTATTTGGGGGATACGAAGTATGGATAACAAATTAGAATTAATATTACAAAAAATAAATTTAGATAATAAATATTTTAGTGAATTTATAAATGCCAAATTAGATAAAGTAGTTATATATAAAAAGTATGATTGCGTACAAATAGTTTTGCAAAATAAGACTAATTTTAGTTTAGAATTATATCAACATTTAACCAATTGTTTTACTAGCTATTTTGGTAAAGAAGTTGACTTAGAAATTAAAGTAGAAGAAATTAATAAAGATTATATTAATGACTACTACCAAGAGGCTATTGCTAATATTGCTAAAGATAAAGTTTTGTTAAATATTTTTTTAGATAGATTAAAAATAAAAGACGAAGGCTATTTTGTAGAAGTTATTAATGAAATTGAAAAGCAACAATTTTTAACTATTCAGGATACAGTTAATAAAAGATTAAAACAATATGGATTTGATATAAACTTAGAATGTTTTATTAATGATGAAGAACGAGAAAAAACCAAAAATGCAATCAATGAATCCTTGAAAATAGATGTAATTAATCTAAAACCTAGTAAAAAAACAGAAATGTCTCATGAAAAAGAAAGTACTTTTAAACCTAAATATGAAAAAAAAGAAGTTAATGAGCAAACCGTTAAAGGTAGAGTAATTAAAGATAATCCGGTTGCTATTAAAAGTATCGTGGGCGAAGAAGATAGTGTTACTATTGATGCCTGTGTTTTTGGTATTGATGAATTTGAACCGGCTAGTAAGGAATTTAAAATTCTAACCTTAAAATTAACTGATTACACTGACAGCATTTATGCCAAGATATTTACTCGTGATGATGATGAATTTAGTATGCTTAAGAAAAAGTGTAAAGAGGGTAATTGGTTAAGAATAAGGGGAGCAACAAAGAATGATCGCTATTCTAATAATGAATTAGTTTTAAATATTAGGGATATTAATGAAATTGAGTCTAAAAGTGGAAAAAGAGTAGATAATGCTCCAAGAAAAAGAGTGGAACTTCATGCCCACACTAAGATGAGTCAGATGGATGGGGTCATGGATGAAGTAGATTATATTAAACAAGCTATAGCCTTTGGACATCGTGGGGCAGCCGTAACAGACCACAATGGATGCCAGGCTTTTCCTCATGTTTTTAATACAATTAAAGACTATAATAAAGATAAAGAAGAAAAGGACAAATTTAAGGGACTATATGGTACTGAAATTACTTTAATTGATGACGATATTGATATTGTTGTTCGTGGTAATGATGAACCAATTATGACTTCTACTTATGTGGTTTTTGATTTTGAAACAACGGGTTTTAATGCTGGTGGCGGAGACTCCATTATTGAGATTGGTGCTGTTAAAATAAAAGATGGCGAAATAATTGATACTTATGATGAGTTAATTAATCCAGGAAGAGATATAAGTGACAATATTACGGCGGTTACTAATATTACCAATGAAATGTTGCAAGGGAAAGATAACGAAGAAGCTGCTGTTAAGAGATTTATTGAATGGTTTGGCAATTTACCAATGGTTGCGCACAATGCGAAATTCGATTGTTCATTCTTGGAGATGGCGTACCAAAAATATAATTTAGGTAAATTTACTAATCCTGTAATCGATACTTTAGAATTATCTAGAACTCTTGATAATACTTATGCAAGACACAGCCTAACTGCTATTACCAAAAGATATGATGTTGAGTGGGATGAAGAATCACACCATAGAGCAGATTATGATGCCAAAGGTACAGCTTTAGTATTTTATAAAATGCTTAAAAAATTAGATGATAGGCACTTTGTCGTTATTAAAGACTTAAACAATTTAGTATCTAAAGATGAAATTCATAAATATGGCAATTCTTATCATGTTAATATGATTGCCCAAAATAAAACTGGTCTTAAAAACATGTTTAAAATTATTTCTTTAGCTAATACCAAATATTTATATAAAACGCCAAGAATTTTAAGAAGTGAAATAGAAAGATTAAGAGAAGGCTTATTAATAGGTAGTGGTTGTTATGAAAGTGAAGTATTTAATCAAGCGAGAAGTAAAAGCGATGAAGAATTAGCTAAGATTATATCTTTTTATGATTATGTAGAAGTACAACCACCTGAAGTATATAATCATTTAATTCAAAGTGAGGACTTTAAAAATGAACAAGAACTAATCGACAATATTAAAAAAGTCATCGAGTGTACTATTTCTAGTGGTAAGTTAATTGTAGCGACTGGTGATGTTCATCAATTAAATGATGAGGATAAAATTTATCGTGAGATTATCATTAATCAAAAAGTGCCTGGAGGCGGAATGCATCCTTTGGCTAAAAAGAGTATTACTAATATTCCTAGTCAATATTTTAGAACGACAGAAGAAATGTTAAAATCTTTTAGTTTCTTAGATGATGCGACAAGAGAGTTAATTGTAATTGATAATCCTAATAAAATAGTCGACATGGTGGAAGATATTGAAGTAATTATTGATACAGGTGGAGTACCTTTTGCGCCTATTATTCCTGATTCACAGAAGACAACGACTGATCTTGTATATAATAAAGCAGCAAGTATGTATGGGGATCCATTACCTTATAATATCGAGGAGCGAATTGCTAAGGAATTATATGGGGATGCGGTATATGATGCGATTAAGGATCAAATGAATAAGGAAAAAGAGTGGAGTAGTGAAGAGTTCGAAAAAGAATCTTTCAAAAGACTTCATGATGTTATTGTATCGGGAGTTGACAATGTTAAAAAGTTAATTCGTGATAATATTCATGAAAATGAACCAGAATTAAATGATGAAGAATTAGATAAAGCTCTACAAAAGAAATTAGGGGGTATTATTGGTGGTAACTTTGATGTTATTTATTTAATTGCTCAAAAATTAGTTAAACACTCTAATGATGAAGGATATTTAGTTGGTTCCCGTGGATCAGTTGGATCAAGTTTTGTAGCTACGATGATGGGAATTACGGAAGTTAATGCCCTACCAGCTCATTATTTATGTCGTAATCCTAAATGTAAATATTCTGAGTTTAATGATGACAATGGAGAGCCTTATGGTAAAGAGTATTCAAGTGGATATGATTTACCTAATAAAATTTGTCCTAGATGTGGTGAACCATTAGGTAAAGAAGGACAAGATATGCCATTTGCTACCTTCTTAGGATTTAATGCTGATAAAGTACCTGATATTGACCTTAACTTTTCAGGGGATAACCAAGCTAGTGCTCATGCTTATACCAAGGTTTTGTTTGGTGATGATAATGTTTATCGTGCAGGTACTATTGGTACAGTAGCTGATAAAACAGCCTTTGGATTTGCTAAAGGATATTTTGAGGATAAAGGAATCGATGGGGTAAGAACAGCAGAGATAGAGCGTCTAGCTATTGGATGTACAGGAGTTAAAAGAACGACAGGACAGCACCCAGGAGGGATTGTCGTTATTCCAGGATATATGGATGTCTTTGATTTTACTCCATTCCAATATCCCGCTGATGATGAAAACAGTGAATGGCGAACAACGCATTTTGATTATCATGCTATTGACCAAGATGTTTTGAAGCTTGATATACTAGGACACGATGATCCGACGGTTTTACGTATGTTACAAGATTTGTCGGGTATAGATGTTACTACTTTACCAATGGATGATGCTAATGTACTTAGTTTGTTAACTTCACCTAAAGCTTTGGGCGTTACGGAAGAACAAATATTATGTCCAACTGGAACACTAGGAGTACCAGAGATGGGAACCCAATTTGTAATAAGCATGTTAGTGGATACTAAACCTAAAACTTTTAGTGAAATAGTTAAAATATCTGGATTATCTCATGGTACGGATGTATGGGCAGGAAATGCTAGTGAATTAATTGCTAATAAAGTTTGTCCTTTTAAAGATGTTATCGGATGTCGTGATGACATTATGGTAAACCTTATGAACTGGGGAATGAAACCTATTCGTGCTTTTAAAATAATGGAATTTGTTCGTAAAGGAAAAGCTAGTAAAGACCCTGAAACATGGAAAGGTATGGCTGATGAAATGCGGGCAGTTAATGTCCCTGAGTGGTATATTGAATCATGTCATAAAATCAAATACATGTTCCCTAAAGCCCATGCGGTAGCGTATGTTATGTCTGCACTTCGTATTGCGTGGTTTAAGGTATATAAACCTCTATATTACTATGCGGCTTATTTCTCAATTAGGGTCAACGACTTTGATATAGAAACAATGATAAAAGGTTATGATGCAATTAAAAGTAAAATTGATGATTTAGAATTAAAAGGATATGATCGTACCAATAAAGAATCTAATGTACTTGATACATTACATATTGCTTTAGAAGCTTCAGCCAGAGGAATTAAATTTGGACCATTGGAATTATCAAGAAGCCATTCTCGTTATTTCTTAATTGATGAGAATAGTGAGAATACTTTAATACCACCGTTTAGAACCATTGATGGCTTGGGAGACTCAGTTAGTACTTCCATTATTGAAGAACGTGATAAACAAGAATTCATAAGCATTGAAGATTTGCAAAAAAGGTGTAAAGTATCACTTACCATTACGGACAAGATGCGTAATTTAGGTATGCTTAATGGTATGCCTGAATCTAGTCAAATGACTTTGAATTTATTTTAGGCCAAAATAGTAAATTGATTAAAAATTAAGGGAAATGAAACCGTTACAAATTGTAACACTTTGAAACTTAAAACTAAATATAATAGAAACTAAAATATAAATATACATAATATTAAAAATTAAAATTATAGTGCTATGCACTATTTTTTTTAACAAAATCCTAAAATGTTATTGAGAATTGTAAATATCATGTCAACTGAACGACAATAAATAATTAATATAAACATCTTTTTGTGATATGGTGTGCTTTTTCATATGAATGATATCAATAAAATATAGTTTAAATATCTTTTATAATCATCTTTTTTATACCCAAGGTTTAGGTTGACTTTTGTCGAAATAGCGGGTTACAATATCTATAGATAATAAAAAGACTATAGGATATTGAACTTATTTAAGAGGGATACATGTATAATAGTATTTTTATTAGCTATAAAATTTTCTTGTAACATATTATGAATTGAAAGGAGTGTAGGATAATATGCAAGAATGGTTAAAAAATAATTATAAAAAATGCTTGGTAGTTTTTATAATTTTAATAATTTTATTAGGCATTATTTATTGGTTATTAAGAAAACCTATTTATGAAGTTACCTTTGATAGTAATGGAGGTACGGCCATATCGAGTGTTAAAGTAAAAAAAGGTGATAAAGTTCCTTCACCTATTGACCCAGTTAAAGATGGTTACATCTTTGAAGGTTGGGAATATCAAAATGAACTTTATGATTTTGATAAACCTGTTAATAAAGATATGACTTTAAAAGCTTTATGGAATGAAGAAGAGCCAAAGATATCTTTAAAAAACAATTCTATTACTTTAGTCCCAGGAGAAGAAGTAACCTTAGATGTAATTCTTACAGGTTCTATTAAGATGAGCGATTTAGTATTTACTTCTAGTGATAAAGATATTGCTACAGTAAATCAAAACGGAAAAATTACAGCTGTTAAAGAAGGAAAAGTACAAATAACCGTTAAAACCAAAGATGGTAAAAATAGTGTTACTTGTAATGTAGTGGTAGCTAATAAAGTAATAGAAGTAGAAAAAATAAGTATTACTGGTGGTACTAAAGTTACAGTAGGTGAGACTATTAAGTTAACTGCAGTAATAACACCTAATGATGCTACTAATAAAAATGTCACTTGGAAAAGTAGTGATACTAATATAGCTACAGTAGATAAAAATGGTAATGTCAAAGGTCTAAAGGCAGGTACAGTAATAATTACTGCGGTTACGGATAATGGCAAAGAAGCGATGAGGACTATTAATGTCGAAGCTAAAAAGGAAAATCCAAATCCCGAGCCACCTAAAGATGTTGCTGTTAAAGGAGTAACTCTTGAAGGCGCTACTAGTGTTAATGTTGGTGAAACAATTAGTTTAACTGTTAAGATTGAACCAAATAATGCTACTAATAAAGGCTTTACATGTTCTAGCAATAATACAGGTATTGCTACCGTTGATTCTAAGACATGTAAAGTAACGGGAGTTAGTCAAGGGGAAGTAGAAATTACTGTCACAACAACAGATGGAAATTATACTGCTACCCATAAAGTGACCGTTAAAGTTAAAGAGGTGCCAAAGCCAGTATATGAGGTACATTTTACGGCAGTATATAATAATAACCATGATATTACTAGTTATAAAGTAACCGTATATAAAGATGGTAATGTTTGGGATGGTTACTCATCAATTGTATATAATGGTAAAACAAGTAAGTTTAAAGAAAATGCTATACCAGCAATGATAGATACTAGTATTACAGAAGCTCAAATAAAAGTTGATGGCGAAATAATAGCTACAGCAACAGTTAAGTATGATTAAGGAGGGAAAAATAATGAAAAAAGCAAGAAATTTGATTTTATTTAGCGTTCTAACATTTTTATTAAGTATTTTTATGGGAATGCCAGTATTTGCTAAAGAAATGGATTTAAAGACTTTAGGTGATTTAATAGTAAATAGTAATCCTAATGCTGAATCATTTTATGTTATTGGTAAATATGCTTTTACCATGAATTATGTGGGAACTAATAACTTGAATGTGGAAGATATAATGATATCTGCTCATTCAATTGAACTTTCCGAAGCTGATGGTGAGAAAATTAAAGGAACCACCGCTTATAGCAAAATGAGTGTTTATCAAATAGTAGCTGACACTGATGATGATGATGGCAATGTAACAGGTTGGCACGTTAGTGATAAAAACTTATTCGGAACTAATAAACTTAGCAATGATGCAACATTTGATATCGATTATATTGATTATGTAAAAGTTAAAAATATTTATACCGTTACTTTTGTAGATGAAAATGATAGTGAGATAAAAAAAGAATATGTTATTGAAGGTACTAAAATAACGGCGCCAGAAACAAAAGATAAAGAAGGTTATGATTTTAAAGGATGGTACAAATGTAATGATGATGCCTGTGCTACTTTAGATGGTAATGAATTTAACTTCGAAAATACCGAAATAAGAGAAAATATCAAATTAAAAGTTAAATGGGAAATAAAACATCTAAAAGTAACATTTGATTCTAATGGTGGAACTTCAGTTAATGAAGCTAATGTTGATTATGGGAACAAGGTATCAAAACCAAATGCTCCAACCAAAGAAGGTTATGATTTTAAAGGATGGTATAAGTGTAATGATGATACCTGTACTACTTTAGAGGAACAAGAATTTAATTTTAATGATACACAAATCAAAGAAAATATTAAATTAAAAGCCAAATGGGAAATAAAACATCTAAAAGTAACATTTGATTCTAATGGTGGAACTTCAGTTAATGAAGCTAATGTTGATTATGGTAACACCGTATCAAAACCAAACGATCCAACCCAAGTAGGTTATGATTTTAAAGGATGGTACAAGTGTAATGATGATACTTGTGATACTTTAGAGGAACAAGAATTTAATTTTAATGATACTCAAATTAAAGAAAATATTAAATTAAAAGCCAAATGGGAACAAATTAAATATACTATTACTTTTAAAGGAGTATCTGATAATATTATTCTTGAAGATGATAATGATGATATTTTAGATAGTAGTAAATATGAAGAAAATGAGTATTTAACTGGTAAAACAGCCGTTGTCACTTATCCTTATAAATTAAAAGAAAATCAAATTCCTGAAACTGATCATACCGCTGATGGATATAATTTTATAGGTTGGTATTTAGAGACAGGAGAAAAAATAGACAATTTAACAGATTATGCTTTTAACGAAGATACAACCATTATTGGCAAGTGGGAAGTAATGAAGTTTACAGTATCTTTCGATAGCGATGGTGGTAATACAATAGGTGATATTGTTGTAAGATACAAAGATAAAGTAATGTCACCAGGCGATGCAATAAAAAACAATACCAATGCTTATAATGCTTATGAATTTGCTGGTTGGTATAAATGTAATAATGATGAATGTACAACTATAGAAGATGCTAAATTTGATTTTGAAAAAACTGAAATAACTGAAAATATTAAATTAAAAGCTAAATATGTTAATAAAGTATATACTAACAAAATGATTGCTAACTTCGTAAGTTCATTAAAGACAGATGATTTCTCTGCCTATGAAACAGAAGAAACTAAAAAAATATCTTTTGCTATCATTAATAAAGATGTTCTATTATCAAAGAATTTTGATATATTTATAAATGGTCTTGAAGATATGGTTCAAATTAAAAATGTTGCAAATATTGTTATTACTTATAATGAGAATCAACGTATAGAATTAACTAGTACTTCCAATATTAGTGAAGAAATAGAAACATTCTTTAACAATTTGATAAGTAAAGAATACGCTAGTGCTAAATTAGAAGACTTATATAATAAAACATTCAGTATGACAATTAATTTGTCTGGTGACTATACAAACGAACAAGAAAAAAATAATGACTCTTATACTGTTGATTTTATTACTGAGTTTGCTAAAGTAAAAAATGAACAAGAATTAAGAGACAATTTAACTAAGGTTAAAGAAATCATTATTGATACTGAAAATTGGGATGGCGATATTACTAGTCCAATTATAATAAATAATGATATTGCTATTGATTTTAGAAATGCTAATATTACTTCTAATATTCAAAACAATAAATATACATTTATTATTAATGCCGGTAATGTTGTAATCAAGGATTTAAATTTAACAATTGATGTTTTAAAACCTTCTGAATATAACAGAACGGAACAAAAAGCTAATATTGTTAAAAATACGGTAGGAATAAAAGTTGCTGAAGGTGCTACTTTAACTGCCAACAATTTCCATGTAAAAACAAAAGATACCATTAATTATGATGATTTAACTATTGCTTCTGAAAAATTAGGTGGAAGTGAAGTAACTGTTAATGAAAATGCCGCAATTGAATTATATGGAAAATTATCTGGTGCAAATATTGTTTATGATAGTGAAATATATGGAAGTCCAACCGTTTTAGTTAAAGATGATAAAACTGCTGCAATGAATGTAAATGGGTTCCATAGTAACAAAGGTTTATATGTAGTAATAGATAGCGATTCTCATGATTCCTTTGCTACTATTAAAAACAATTTTGTTAATTATTATCGTAATTATAATTATTCATATTTAGCTTATGCTTGGTTTAAATCAGATTATACTAGCATTCATCCAGCAGCATTCATATATGGTGAAAATATAACTGTACCAAAAGCTTTCCAAGTAGGTGGAAGAGAACATACTTTCTCAGGTTCTAATGGCTCTACTTATGAATTAGTAGGATGGAGATCAAGAAGTTATAGTGGAACAAAAAGTAATGATGATGTTCACAAAATGAAAATTACTAATAATGAAACATATTATTTCTATACAGATTACATTATAAAATAATAAATTCAAACTAAAAGAAGAGCCTCAATTGGCTCTTTTTTCGTTTTAGCACTTAAGCTCTACTTTTTACGATTTTTAACTCTGTTCCTGGATAATAATGAGCTAGTATTTCTTGATAGTTACTACCATTATTAGCCATTTCTAAAGCTCCATATTGACTCATACCAACACCATGACCATAACCTTTTGTAGTAACAATGATACCATCATCGACAAATTCTATACTAAAGTCGGTTGATCTAAGACCTAATAGTTTTCTAAATTCGACTCCTGAAAAATAATTATCATCAACCCTTAAAGAAGTAATACGCCCAGATAAATCTCTATTTATTATTTCTATGGTTGTTCCTTGATTAAAAGGTATATTTAATATATAAGATAAATCTTCAAAAGATATGTATTGTTCCATCATAAAATCTCTAGCATTAGTATCCCAAGTAGAACTTACAACCGTTAAATAAGGATAGGCTTTTCCAAATACCTCATAAGATGATTCGGTATAGCCATTACTAATGGCGTGATATAAAGCCGTTATTAAATCATTATCATAAGTAAGAACTACGCCTCTAGTATTTGTAACCGCATCCTTAATGTTACGATAATAAGTATTATAATTGTTTTTCCATAGAGTTAATAGTTCAATATTATCTTTATATATTTGTGTAGTGTTATCATCAGTTAAATAAGCGTGATCTTGTAAATATTTTAAAGCATAAGTTCTAGCAGCTATAGCTTGAGCTTTTAGAGCCTCTAGAGGAAATAAAGGTGACATTTCGGCACCAATTACTCCCAAAACATAATCTTCTAAATCAATAGTTACCATGATGCCATTACTTCTTTTAACATAAATAGGTATAGCTACTGTTGCAGATGTATTTACTACTTTGGTAATAGGTTTATTATCATTAACTATTGCACTATAATTAGTAACTTTCTTTTCACCAGTTAAGATAATAGGTTCCTTAGGTTCAATTTTCGAATAACCAATTTGTATATTATCATTATTATAATGATTTAAAATAATCTGACTTACGTAATGAAAATTATTATCATATTTATAAGGAGGAATATCAATTCTGCCTAAGACCACTGACCCTAAAATAAGACCACCTACTACTAGGATAACTTTATTACCTTTCCATTTTATCTTATTAATAGATACAAAATCATTAACTTTATTTAATAAAGAATGCCGCTCAAAATCAGAAAACTCATAATCATAACTTAAATATAAAACGAGAATTTCCTCTTTATCAACTTTTCTTATCTCATAACGCTCAATCATATTCTTCACCAATTATAGTTTTCCTACAAATTAGTAAAAATATGCAAAAAAAGAAAACCTAATTTTTACTGATAGGTTTCCTTTTATAACTATTATCTTCTTCCATAATAAGTGCATAAAGTTTATCAACTTTCGTTTCTAATTTTAATAGCTCTGCATACTTTTTTTCATAATTAGTAATAATAGGGATTTTGAGTTCTTTTTTAATACTATTTAAGTATTTTTTTCCTTGATTGTTAAAACCCAGTACTCTAATATATTTTAATGTTAAGTGGCAAGCCTCTTCTTTAGTAAGACCACATAGTATATGGGTTGCCATACGTTGTAATTTGTTATAAGTATATCTTTTGGTTTTTATTTTTAGTATTAATTCATCAATGGTGTTAACTTCATCGATAAACTTAAGAATTCGATTATGTAAGCCTTCATCGACAGTTTGATACTTGCTAATTCCTTCTTGTTCAGTTAATATTTTATATTTTAAAAAATTAAAGTAATTATTATTATCTTTTTTATTTTGTAAATAATGATAAGTTTCTTTAGGAACATATTTAACAATATCAGGATTATGTAAATTTTTCCTAATAGCAGTAGCACTAGCAATATCATTATTTAAATTTAGACTATGATAATCATTTGTTCTTTTTATAGTAACGATTTCTATATTAGCTTTTTGTTTTATTATTTCTTTAGTATAAGATAGTCCTAATAAATCATTGGGTAAAGTTATTTCTTGATTAGTTATATCTTTTAGGGCTAAAGATAGGGAAGTAGGGTAGTTTTCTCCTTTATCTAAATATGACTTAACTATTTTGTCATAATCTTTATTATTAAGAGCTATATCGGCTAACATTTTTAATTTATTAGCATCATTTGATTCACTACCGAAGACAATTGTATCTACCTTTAATTCCTTTAATATAGCAATAGCCCCCTTACTAAATATATCTGATGATTGAGTAGCATAGATAAAGGGGAGTTCTACTACTAAGTCTACACCATAATTTAAAGCAATATCTGTTTTTTCCCATTTATTTAAAATACTAATTTCACCACGTTCCGTAAAAGATGAGGACATTACTAAAATAATTAAAGAATCAGGATACATTTCTTTAATTTTATTTAAGTGATATATATGACCATTATGAAAAGGATTATATTCACAAATAATACCAATTTTTTGCATATTGATTTCTCCTTTTCCTGTATTATACTATAAATTTTATAAAAAAACAGTTGAAGTGTAAAAAAAGTCATTGACAAATAAGCTGGAATTTTATAGAATAATAGCTAATTATTACATTAATTTTACATGTTTTGTCAAAATTTGTGTTATAATTTAATTAATAGTACTATCAATGTATGGTACAATATTATTGGGAGATGGTAGCCCCAGCCTATCTTCGGCGGCTATAACTTAGTTATAGTACACAAAATAGAAGGCCATTTGCCCAGTTAGTATAACAAAATTGGGCTGCTACCAAAGAGGGCTTATTTGGGCTCTCTTTTATTTGAGGGGAAATTATGTTACAAGAATTGATTAATACATTTGAGGCGTTGAAGAAATATGTTTATATAATTGATAGGGGTAGTTATTCTCCTATAATAATCAAATTTAAGGATGAGCATTTTTATCACTTAATTGGGCTACACAAAACAAATATTGATATGTTTTTCCCAACAAAAATGCATTCTAAAGATAAGCGATATAAACATATCAAGAAAAATATAGAGAAATATGAACATATTATTTTAAATCAAACAAAAGATAGAAACTCGTTAGAACTTAGACTTACAACATTCCACCAAATATTAAATCTATTGAGTGGGGAATATAATACTAATTTATACAATTTAAGCACAAAAGTACCAGGTAGTATGTATAGTGGAGATTATGGGTTACTTGCTATTTTGGAAAATATATACTGCCTTTTAGGCTTAAGACATGATGCTAACTGTGATGGACCGATTTATGTCCCACAAAGTTGGATGGCTAGCAAAAGAGTAAACAAATTGACAGCTGGGAAACCCCCTATGTATTTCAAAAAAATAATTGCTATACCAACAAGTATATATTCAAGTGATTATAATGGATTGGGGGTATAAAACATAATAAATAATTTACATAACTAATTGTAAAGTATTAACGATATTTTCTAATTACTAGGTTAATGACTAGTAATTTTTTTAAATCTTTGGTATCATTAATTGTGGAAAATACTTTCATAAAAGAATAGAATATAATGAGGTTTCTAGGTGAGAAGAGGCGGTAATTTGCAATATTTTTTTTAGTGTTAAACTCGAATAAAAATAAATAAACAATCATCAAGATGTTAAAATTTTATTTTAGGGTTTATTTTTTTCGACTTTTATGCTAAAATAAACGCGAATATTGAGAAAACCCTTATTATTGCAAAAGTAGTATGAAAAGTAAAATTTGGGAGGAAAAATATGGAAGAAATAAATTTAAAGGATTTTTTAACTTATATAGTTAAAAAAATACCAATTATAATATGCATTACCTTATTGGTACTTTTATTAGGAATAGAATATGCTGTATTTTTGAAAACACCACTATACAGTGGCGATACCACAATATTGTTGGTACAAGATCATGGAGACTCAAGCATGACTCAAAATGATGTTGCCCTAAACCAAAAATTAGTGGCCACTTATAGTGAAATTATTAAAAGTAGAAGAGTATTAAATCAAGTAATTGAGCAATTACAGTTAGACTATACAGCTGGAGCATTATCTAATAAGATTACGGTATCCAGTATCAATGATACCGAAATTATCAAAATTAGTGTAAGTGATGAAGATTCTGAAACAGCATGTGTTATTGCTGATACGATAGCAAGTGTTTTTGAAAAAGAAATAGTAGAACTTTATAACTTGAAAAATGTTTCCATTATTGATGAGGCAGAAATAAAAGATCAACCATATAACATTAATACGGTTAGAGACTTAATTATATTCTTCTTAGCAGGAGCTGTTTTATCAGTAGGTGTTGTCTTTGTCTTCTATTACTTTGATACATCAATTAAATCTAGCGAAGAAATAGAAGCTAAATTAGGGGTTACCGTAATAGGTAGTGTACCCTTATATAAGAGAAAGAAAAAATAAAGGAGGAGGGGTGTAATTATGAATAATGAATTATTAGTTATAAAGAAACCTTACTCATCTTTTAGCGAAGAAATTAAAAGAGTAAGAACCAATATTAAGTTTTCTGCTGTAGATGAAGCTGTAAAAGTAATTATGATTACTTCTTCAGTAGCAGGAGAAGGTAAAAGCTTTATGGCAGCCAATTTAGCAACAGCTTTTGCATTAAATAATGAAAAAGTGTTAATTATTGATTGTGATTTAAGAAAAGGAAGACAAAATAAAATATTTGGTATTGCTTGTGAAGAAAACGAAGGATTTTCTAATTTATTATTAGATAAACTTTGGGATGAGCGATACATGGATTATGTTAAACCTACTAAAGTTAAAAAATTAAGTATCATTCCAACGGGGCCTTATCCACCAAATCCATCTGAACTTTTAGCAAGCACTAAATGTAAGAATCTAATTGATAGATATAAACAGTTCTTTGATGTTATAATATTAGATTGCCCACCAGTATTGGGACTTAATGATTCATTAGTAGTATCAACATATGCTGATTTATCTATTATTGTGGCAGCACATAAGAAAACACCAATGGATTTATTAATTGAATCTAAGAAATCATTAGAAAATGTAGGTGCAAAGAAAATAAATGTCATCCTAAATAAGGTTGATTCTAAAGATAACCCATATTATTCAAGTTATTATACTAATGATGAAGTGGATAAAGAATAATGAAAGATATACATAGTCATATCCTATTTGGAATAGACGATGGTAGTGAAACTTTAAATGAAAGTATTAAGTTAATCAAACAAGCTGTAGATAATGGATATACAGATTTAATATTGACACCACATTATAGGAAAAAACAAGGTTTCACAAGTAGTAATGAGAAAAAAAGAAAGATATTTGATATCTTACAACAAGAAGTAATAAGAAAGAATATGGGGGTTAAGCTTTATTTAGGTAATGAAATTACATTAGATGATGATTTATTATATTACCTAGATGCTGATTTAGTGACATCATTAAATGATAGTAAATATTTATTATTAGAACTTCCTTTTAGAAGTAAAATTAGTAATAAGAAATTAGAAGAAATTATTGATGAATTAAATCATAGAGGTTATAAAATAATTATTGCCCATCCTGAGAGATATAGAGCTTATAGATCATTAGATGATTTTACTAAGCTTATTGATAAAGGCGTATACTTTCAAGGAAACATTGAGTCATTATATGGCAAATGGGGTAATGAAGCTCAAAAAGTGTTAGAAGATATGTTAAAAAGACATATGATTCATTTCATTGGTAGCGATATTCATCATAGTAATCAAAAAAGTTATACCTTAAAAGATGAATTACTATCAAAATTAGAACAATTAACAGAAGATAGCGAAATGGTTAAAGATTTGGTCGATAGAAATATTGATAAAGTTATTCATAATGAAGACATTAAACTATATCCTGTTAGACAAAGAAGAAGAAGACTTAGACTTATACCAACTGGTGGAAGATAAAGTTAATATATAGAGTAATATAGGAGGGTTTGGAAATGTACAAATATGTGAAAAGAATATTAGATTTAGTCTTAGCATTAATATGTATTATCGTTTTTACAATACCAATGATTATAATTGCTATTGCTATAAAATTAGATAGTAGAGGACCTGTATTCTTTAAACAAGAAAGGACAGGACTACATGGTAAATCTTTTAAACTTTATAAGTTTAGAAGTATGGTGGTTGATAATGATGTTCATGACTTTAGTAAGGAAGATAAGCATACTAAAGTAGGTAATTTTCTTAGAAAGACTAGTTTAGATGAATTAGGTCAATTAATAAATATAATTAAAGGTGATATGTCTTTTATTGGGCCTAGACCTTGGATACCAGATTATTATGATGCGATGAATGAAGTACAAAGACATAGATGTGATGTTTTACCTGGTATTACAGGACTAGCTCAAGCTAGAGGTAGAAATAATATTACAATATTTCAAAAGATTAATTATGATTTGGAATATGTAGAGAATTTTTCTTTCAAAGAAGATATTAAAGTGGTATTTTTAACTATTAAAACAGTTCTTTCCAAAGAGGGAGCAGATGCTGGTAAGAATACTATCCATAATGAGTTAGAAGAATTAAGAAATCAAAAACACCAAATATACAATAATATAAAAAAACATAGAAAAAGCGATAGCATTAAACAAGGCGAAAACACTGTAGAAGGAATGCAATATATATAATAAGCAACGAGGGTGAGAATTATGAATGAAAAGTTTTCAGTTTTAATGAGTGTATATTATAAAGAAAATCCTAAGTTTTTAAAAGAAGCGTTAGATAGTGTTTTTAATCAAACATTAAAACCAAGTGAGGTGGTATTAGTTGTTGAGGGAAAACTACCTAATGAATTAGATAGTGTTTTAAAAAAATTAAAATCCAAGTATGATTGTATAAAAACTTATGATGTTGAAGCTGGTAAAGGTTTAGGAGCTTCATTAAATTATGGGTTAACTAAATGTAAGTATAATTATGTTATGCGTGCTGATACTGATGATATATGTGTTAATACTAGATTCGAAGTAGAAATGGATTTTATGTTAAATCATAATGAGATAGATGTTCTTGGTTCTTCCATATATGAATTTAAAGAAAGCATAAACGAAAAAGATATTAGATTAAAAAATATGCCAACCGGTGCCGCAATTTATAATTATGCAAAAAAGAGAAATCCGCTAAATCACATGACAGTTTGCATGAAAAAAGATGCAGTTTTAAAGGCTGGAAATTATAGCACTCAAAAAATGTTAGAAGATTACGAGCTATGGATAAGAATGATTAATAACGGTATGAAATTGGAAAATATAAATATTCCTCTTGTATATGCAAGAATTGGGAATGGTTTTGAGAAAAGAAGAGGGAGTAAGCAGCAAATTTCATTGTGGAAAAAAATGCAAAAATATATGTATGAAAACAATATGATAGGAGTAACGCGATATTGTATAAATATTATAAACATGTATTTAATGGTATATACGCCAAATTTTGTTAGAAAATTTGCTTATAAGTATATTTTGAGAAGTAGTTAAGGGGGAAAATATAATGGTAATAACTAGAACACCATTTAGAATTAGTTTATGCGGTGGTGGAAGCGATATTGATACGTTTTATAAAAAACATGGTGGCTGTGTATTGAGTACAACTATTAATAAATATATGTATATAACAAGCCATCCATCATTTGATAAAAGAATGACAGCTTTAAAATACTCTAAGACAGAAATAGTAACCAATGTCAATGATATACAACATAATATTTTTAGGGAATGTTTAAAAAAAGAAAAAGTTGAAGGATTAGAGATAACATCTATAGCTGATGTTCCAAGTGGAACTGGTCTTGGTTCATCGAGTTCATTTACCGTTGGTTTGATACAAAACTTAAAATGTTATAAGAGAGAATATGCAACTAAAGAAGAATTAGCTCAGTTAGCATGTGATTTGGAAAATAATGTTGTTCATACAACTAATGGAAAACAAGATCAGTATGCAGCTGCCTATGGGGGACTAAACTTTTATAAATTTAATAAAGATGGAAGTGTAGATGTTGAACCGGTTTTAATGGATTATGTTGCATTTAAGCAATTAGAAAAAAACTTAATAATGTTATATGTTGGTGGAGAACATCGTGCATCTGAAATATTAAATGAACAATCTAAAAATATTATTAGTGCCAAAGATAAAGAAGAAGGGCAAAAGAAAATTATGGAAATGACTTATACCTTAAAGTATGAGTTAGAACATAATAACATTGATAAAGTTGGTGAAATACTGGATTATAATTGGAAAATAAAAAAGACACTAGCAAATGGTATTTCAAATAAATTTTTTGATGAAGTATATGATAAGGCAATTAAAGCTGGTGCTATTGGTGGAAAACTTTTAGGCGCTGGTGGAAGTGGATTTTTCTTATTTTATGTACCAGAAGGAAAACAAAAGAATTTTAGAGAAGTAATGAAAGATTTGTCAGAAATGGAATTTAAATTCGATCATCAAGGAACTACGGTTATATTTGTTAATTAGGAGGGAAAAAATGAGAGCATTAGTCACTGGAGGAGCAGGATTTATAGGAACACATTTAGTTGAGAGATTGTTAAATGATGGGAATGAGGTTATCGTTGTTGATAACTTTACTTTAGGAAAACAGGAAAATGTTGATAAATTTAAGAACAATAAAAACTATAAATTTTATATGCTAGATATTTCTGATAACGAACGCTTTTGCCAAGAATTAAAAGATGAACAAATAGATATTGTTTATCACTTAGCAGCTAATAGTGATATTCAAAAGGGTGGAAAAAATCCAAATGTTGATTATCGCGATACGTTTATGACAACTCGTGGTGTTCTTGAGTTGATGAGAAGAAATAATATTAAAAATTTATTTTTTTCATCTACTTCAGCTATATATGGCGATGAACATGGTAAATTACTTACTGAAGATTTAGGCGGATTATTACCAATATCATATTATGGTAGCGCTAAAGCAGCTTCAGAGAATTTTATTTCTTCATATTCATATATGAACGATTTTAACACTATGATTTTCAGATTTCCAAATGTAATAGGTCCAAATTTAACACATGGGGTTATTCACGATTTTACAAAAAAATTATTAAATAATCCAAATGAATTAGAAATATTAGGAGATGGGACACAAACAAAACCATATATATATGTTCTTGATTTAATTGATTGTATTATGATGATGACCAAAGAAATAAAAAAAGGTGTTAATATATATAATGTAGGTGTTGAAACGGCAACTTCTGTTACTAGAATAGCAGATATAGTATGTGAAGAGTTGGGCTATAAAAATGTTGTTTATAAATATACTGGTGGAAATGTTGGATGGAAGGGTGATGTTCCTAAATTTCAATATGATCTAACTAAAATCCATAGTGTTGGATGGAATGCAAAATATACATCTGATGAAGCTGTTAGAGAAACGGTAAAATCATTAAGGCACGGCAAATAGTTATGAATATTGACCCAAATAAAGGAATTTTTTATACAATTAGGAAACACATGCAACATTACAATCCAGAAAAATATTGGAAGTACAGAAATATTGTAACCGACCCAAATAATAAAACAAGTAAAATTATAAAGATATTTATGTTATATAAAATAAAAAAAAGTGATGCATATAATAATGCCTCATTTGGCACGAATTTAAATAGTGGAGCATATTTTCAATCACCTCCTAAATTACCTCATGGATTAAACGGAATAATCATATCACATCATGCAAAGGTGGGGGGGGGCCACTATCTTTCAACAGGTAACGGTTGCTGATGATCCACATAAACCTGGTGAGTCTGCTACGATAGGCAATAATGTATTAATTGGTGCAGGTGCAAAAATTATCGGAGCTGTAAAGATTGGTGATAATGTGAAAATTGGTGCTAACGCTGTAGTCGTGAGTGATATACCAGATGGTTGTACAGCTGTTGGGGTGCCAGCTAAAGTTGTCAAAAAATCTAAATAAAGAAAGGAAGGTATCAGTCAAATATTCGATTGGTAGAATGATATATGAAAGCAGTTATTCAAGCTGGTGGGAAAGGCACTAGAGTTAGTAGTATTACTGGAGATAAAATCCCTAAACCAATGTTAGAAGTATCTGGATATCCTGTTTTATATCATCAAATTATGAACTTAAAAAAATCAGGTATTACTGATATTATTATAATAATCTGTCACCTAGCTAATGTAATAAAAGATTATTTTGGTGATGGTAGTAAAATGGGCGTAAATATATATTATATAGAGGAAGATGAAAATAATCCTCTTGGGACAGCGGGTGCTCTTTATAATTTAAAAGATAAAATAAGCGATGATTTTATATTTTTATTAGCCGATGTTTTTATAGATATAGACTTTGAAAAAATGTATAATTTTCATAGAAATAAGAAAGCGGATGTTACTTTATTAACACATCCTAATAGTCATCCATTCGATAGCGATTTAGTTGTTGTTGGCGATGATGATAAAGTTTTAAAATTTGATAATAAAGATAATGATAGAACTTCTTATAACTACCACAACTTAGTTAATGCTGGTGTTATGATATTTTCACCTAATACTTTAAATTATATTGAGAAGTCGAAAAAATATAGTTATGAGAAAGATATTATTTTACCCTCAATAGAAAAAGGAAAAGTATATTCATATAAATCATCTGAGTATGCCAAAGATATGGGAACTCCTGAAAGATACGAAAATGTTCAAAAAGATTATATTCAACATTTGCCAGAAAAGAAAAATCTCAAAAATAAGCAAAAGTGTATTTTCTTAGATAGAGATGGAACTATTAATAATTATGTGGGCTTTTTGAGAAAAGAAGAAGAGATGACTTTAATTGACGGGGCATCTTTAGCAATTCGCGAAATTAATAATTCAGAGTATTTATGTATAGTCATAACTAATCAACCAGTTATTGCAAGAGGTGAAGTGACTGTTGAAGAGTTAGAAAATATAAATATGAAGATGGAAAAATTATTAGGGAATGATGGGGCCTATATAAATGGTTTATATTATTGCCCACATCATCCAGATAAAGGTTTTGATGGTGAAGTACCAGAATTGAAAATTGATTGCGATTGTCGAAAACCAAAAATTGGTTTATTGGAAAAAGCAGCTAAAGACTTTAATATTGATTTAGAAAAATCTATTGTTATAGGGGATTCAACCTTGGATATTAAGATGGCAGAGAATGCAGGAATGACATCCATATTAGTAAAAACTGGTCAAGCAGGTTTAGACAATAAATATGATGTACATCCAACGTATGTAGCAAAAGATTTGCTGGATGCTGTAAATAGTTATATAATTAAGAAAGGAGACAAAGAAAATGGAAAATTTTAAAGATGCAATTAAACAATATTATGATAGGGAAATAAGGGTTATTACTAATTTAAATTTAGATGAAATTAATGAGGCAATGAATGCTATTTATGATACATATAAAAATAATGGAACTATTTATGTGTGCGGAAATGGTGGTAGTGCAGCAACTGCATCTCATATGCAAAATGATTTTAATAAAGGAATATCTGAATACGTTGATAAAAAGTTTAGATTTTATTGTTTAAATGATAATTATCCTACTGTTATGGCCATTGCTAATGATATTGGGTATGATGAGATTTTTAGATTTCAATTAATAAATAAAATAAACAAAAATGATTTATTTGTTGGCATAAGTGGTTCTGGAAATTCAAAAAATGTTTTAAATGCTGCAGAGTATGCTAAAGAGCAGGGAGCAAAAGTTTTAGGAATTACTGGATATAAAGGCGGTAAATTAAAAGAACTTGCTGATTATAAAATGCATGTAGATGAGGAAGATATGCAAATAGATGAAGATATTCATATGACTTTTGATCATATGATGATGAAAATATTTTATAATTTCTTAGTCAAAAACGAAATTACTGGAAATAATTTAAAATAAAAATTATACCTTTAATATATTCATGTAAGTAAAAGGGTGGTAGTGATGGCAAGAGTATTGTATATAATTAATTATTTAAAAAATAGCGGTCCATCTAGAGTTGTTCTTAATTTGTTGAAAACAATAAACAAATCAAAGTTTGAAGTTTCTATAATTACATTAAAAAATGATGATGATGAAAAAATCATTAACGAATTAAAACAATTGAGTATAGATGTGATACAACTTAAATATTCCAATAATAAAGAAATTGTAAAAAATACAACAAAGATAAGAAAGTGTATTAATAGTAAGAATGCCGATATCATACATTCACACGGAATTATTCCAGATTTCATTATTTCTAGCGATGTCATATGTGCTAAGAAAATAACAACAATTCATAATAATATGTTTGAAGATTATATACTTTCATATGGTAAATTTAAAGGAAGTTTGATGTGTAAAATTCATTTAATCATTTTAAAAAAAATTGATAAGATAGTATGCTGCTCTAAAAGTTCGTATGCTTCATTAGAAAATTGTGTGAAAAATATAACATACATTAGAAATGGTTCAGATATTGACAAAACAACAAATAAAATATTAAGAAAAGATATTGGCATTCCACGTGATGCTTTTGTATATATTTATTGTGGTGTTTTAACTAAAGGAAAAAGAGTAATAGAACTAATAGATAAATTTAATAATAGTTTAAAAGCAAATGAATATTTGCTGATTTTGGGAAATGGCCCTTTGTATGAAGAAGTTATGAAATATTCTAGTGATCATATAAAAGTACTAGGATTTCAAAAAAATGTCATGGATTTTTATAGTATTTCAAATGTATATGTTTCTAACTCGAGTTCAGAAGGATTTTCAATGTCGATTATTGAAGCTCTTGGGTGTAATTTGTATTTGTTACTTTCGGATATTCCATCACATAAAGAATGTTTCTTTATCGATAATGAAGTTTATTTGGGCGAATATTTTAATGATGATAATTTCTTAGAGAAAAAAAATATTTTAACCGAAAAAATAAAAGTTGAACATAAGGTATTGTTGCGTAATTTCCAAGAAAAGTATTTATCTAGTCGTGCAATGACAAATGAATATGAGAGAGAATATAGTTCATTAGTAAGAAAGTAACTCAGCATGACTGCATCCTGATATAAAACTGAAATCAATTGTATTTATAATTGTTCCCGTTTACAATGTAAAAAAAAATTTGAATAGATGTGTTAATTCAATAATTAATCAAAGTTATAAAGATATAGAAAGAATTGCTTGACAAATAATTGTGAAAAAATTTTTGATAATTATAAAAATAATGATGGCTGAATAAAAACAATATACAAGTAAAATGATGATAGATTACGACAAAATATATAACGAATAAATAAAAATTATAGTATATACATATTAAATAAAATATTTAGAAAGGATGATTTTTTTGAAGATTGCTTTATTTATAGGATCACTTACAGGTGGTGGAGCTGAAAGAGTAACAAGTAATTTAGCTAATTATTTAAGTAATATAAAAAATGATGTAACTGTAATTACCATGTCTGATTGCAACAAAACATATAATTTAAATAACGAAGTTAATCATTTTAAATTATTAAAAAGTAACGAAAGAAAAAATGTTGTTTTTGATAATATATTAAGATATAAAAGACTAAAACAATATGTTATTGAACATCAGGATATTGATTGTTATATAGTTATGCTTCCTATTACTATTTTTATGTTAACTAAATTAAAAAAATACACTAATGCTAAATTAATAATATCCGAGAGAAATAATCCCAAATCATACAAACTATATGAAAAATTAATTATGAAATATGCTCAAAGAAAATGTGATGGGTTAGTGGTACAAACTCAAATAATAAAAGATTGGTATAATATTAACAATATTGAAGTGATTCCAAATGCAATTAATAATGAAATATTAATAAATGAAGAAAGAAAAAATATTAACAATAAAATTGTTGCGGTAGGAAGATTAAATAAACAAAAAAATTATCCAATGATGTTAAAAGCATTTAGTGTTTTTTCAAAAAAACATCCTGATTATATTTTGGAAATCTATGGTCAAGGTAAATTAGAAAAAAGTTTAAAAAATCTTGCAAAAAAATTGGAAATATCTGATAAAGTTTTTTTTAAAGGTTATGTTAAAGATGTTAGTGCAAAAATATATAATGCTAAAATGTTTATAATGACTTCAAACTTTGAAGGAATGCCAAATGCGTTAATAGAAGCAATGTGTTTGGGCTTACCTTGCATTTCAACTGATTGTGATGGTGGTGGCGCTAAAGATTTAATACAAAACATGGGAAATGGCATTTTAATAGGAAAAAATGATATAAAATCACTTATTAATTCGATGGAAATTCTTTCAAACAATGAAATGTTAGCAAACCAAATTGGTTTAAATGCTAAGAAATTAATAAAAGTTTTAAATTCTAATACTATTTATAAAAAGTGGTATGAATATATTAAAAAAATAATTAAAGAGGTATGATATGAAAAAAACTATAAGCATTAAGCAATTAAAACAATTATTATTTTTAATAGTAATTATTTTAATAATTTTTCTTACTAAGGTTTTATTGGTTAAAATAAACCCGTTAATTATTGATTTGCTTTTCCTTTTTATCTTAATTTTTTTTGGCAAAGAAGAATTATTATATATGTTAGCATTTAGCTTGCCAATTATGGCTTGTTTTGATAATGTAGCTCATATTTTGTTAATATACTTAATATTAGTTTTTATAAAAAGTAAATTTAAAATTAGTTTAAAATATGTATTGGCATCATTGTTTTTTATAATATTGGAATTAATTGCTCATTATTATTATAATGTATCAGATGTTAATAGAATGTTAGGTTATCTAACTTGTTTCTTGATTTTTTTGTATATCATAATAGAATTACCACATTGTAATATTAGTTATAAAAAATTTTTAAAGATGTATATTTATGGCACTCTTACTTTATTTATCTTTTATCTTTTGACTATTTTTAGTTATTATAAAACAGCTGCATTTGGACTACTATTGAATAATGATTTTAGATTAGGATCTTTTGTGCATGGCGATTTTGAATATTTAAGCATTAATATCAATGCTAATACTCTTGCTTTTTATGCATTAATAGGAGTGTTTTTGCCTGTAGTGTTGAAAATAATTGATAAAGATTCAAAGAATAGGTTGCTGTATTATTTTACTCCAATTTTTACGGCAATTTTAGGATTTTTAACAAAATCAAGGAGTTTTATTATAGTGTTTATTTTAGGATTTTTTATAATTATTCTTATTAATTCAAAAACAAAAAAGCAAGTGTTTAATTCAATTATTCTGATGTCACTAATTTCAATTATTTTGATAATATTACTAAATTCTAATAATGTAATATTAAAAAGTATAATTGACCGTTTTCATTCTTCAGATATGAGTACAGCGAGTGGACGTAGTGATTTGTTTAAACTTTATAACGATGCTTTTTTTAACAAAACATCTTACAAATTAATTGGATCCGGAGTTACTGATTATAAATTAATTTATAATTTACCTAATTCTGTTCATAATGGTGTGCAACAAGTTTTAATTTCTTATGGATTATTTGGTTTTATAGTTTTTGCAAGTGTACTGATATCTCCGATTATCAAGTATAGAAAAGATAAACTTATTTCTTTCGTACCTTTGTTCTTAGCATTTATATTTATTCAAACAATTCAATTATTAAATCCTTATATGTTAATGTTTCCATTTGCCATCTGTTATGTAATGTTATATATTAATAATTGTGACAAATCAAAAATAAGGTGATTTTATGAAAAAAATATGTTTTTATACAAATTCTATATATACTTTAGGCGGTATTCAAAGAGTAGTTACTGAATTAGCAAATAATTTATATAATGAATATGATATAACTATTGTGTGCCATGATAACTCTAAATGGCACAAAAAGTTTAACTATAATTTAAATAAAAATATAAATGTTAAATCATTTAATGAAAAATATTTAATCTTAGATAATATTTTCTTTTTCCCTGTTAAATGTTTAAAATTTTTAATACGTAAAACTAAAATTAAGAATAAAATTACGGAAAGTATAATGAATTTTGATTATAAGTTTTTGAAAAGAAGG
This sequence comes from uncultured Bacilli bacterium, assembly GCA_947601845.1. Lineage (GTDB taxonomy): Bacteria > Bacillota_I > Bacilli_A > RF39 > UBA660 > RGIG3091. The sequence goes on from CANQGH010000002.1 coordinate 30,799, forward strand.
ACAATTCTTAAATACTTTAATTCCCAAAATTATGATTACATATTAGCAGAGGGTTTAAGTAATTGTATTTATTTGTCAAATTTAAAAGATAAGATACCTTCAAAAATAATTGGTTGTTGGCATTCGAGTTTTGATAATTATATAAAGCAATCTAGTGAAAAGTACATTATAAAATCTTTAAAGAGCATAGACACTATTGTACTATCTAAATATGATGCTGATTTAATAAAAAAAAGATATAATATAGATGTTAAATATATATATAATTTTATTAATGATAATGAAGTGGAGAAATCATCTTTAAATAATAAATATATGATATCAATTGGAAGATATCATCAAGTAAAAGGGTATGAACGCTTAATAAAGATTTTTAAGAAATTAAATAATAATGAATGGAAACTTCTAATAATTGGTGATGGTCCCGAAAAAAACAAGTTAGCTGCACTTATTGATAAATATCATTTAAATAACAATGTAATTTTAACGGGAGGTACCAATAATGTTGAAAAATACTATAGACAGGCATCAATATTCTTAATGACATCATATGGAGAAGGGTTTCCAATGGTTATTTTAGAAGCAATGAAATATGGTTTGCCAATAATTGCTTATGATATACCAGTTTTGCACGAAATATTACCTAGCGAAGATTACATTATTAAGCAAGATGATGAAGAGTCATATGTGAAATTATTGAAAAAATTATGCGATGATGCAAAATTAAGAGTTAAAAGTGGTCAACTAAATTTAAAAAAATGTGAAAATTTTTATGGTAAAAAGATAATAAGTCAATGGAAAAATGTATTAAAATAAAAAATAGTTTTTAAAGGAGGTAAAATGCAAAAATATTTTATAATTACAATAGATACTGAGGCAGATAATCAATGGAATAATAATCAAGCTTGTACGACTAAAAATTCTAAATATTTGCCAAGATTTCAGGAACTCGCTGAAAAATATAATTTTAAACCAGTTTGGTTAACAACTTACGAAATGGCAAATGATAATTTTTTTGTTAATTATTTTAAAGATAAATGTAACAAGGGTCTTTGTGAAATAGGAATGCACTTACATGCGTGGAACAATCCTCCTGAATATAATTTGGTAAATAAGACTAATGAAAGATCATATCTGATTGAATATCCAAAAAATATAATGGAACAAAAAATAAAAGTATTAGATGAATTATTGACTAAAAAAATTGGTATAAAACCTGTTTCACACCGCGCTGGAAGATGGACAACTAATGAAGACTATTTTGAGTTACTTGAAAAATATGGATATAAAGTTGATTGTTCAGTTACACCTCATATATCATGGGAAAATCATTTGGGGCAAAGCGGTATTAAGGGTAGTAATTATAGTAACAGTCCAGAGAATCCTTATTTTATAAAAAATAAACTTTTAGAAGTTCCTGTAACAATAAGAATAATGCATAATATACAATTTGATCAAATTAAAAATATAAGAAATGCTGCGGGGGAATTATTTCACTTTTTAAAAGGTAGAACAGAATGGGTTCGCCCAAATAAAAATATGAATAAAAAGGGGATATTGAAATTAATTAAAAAGTGTAATAAGCATAATGATTACATTATGTTTATGTTACATTCTTCAGAATTAATGCCCAATGGCAGTCCAAATTTTTCAACTTATGAAAGTGTTGAACATTTATATACATTAATCGAAGAAATATTTCGTTATATTAGTAATTTGGGTTATACAGGGATTACTTTAAATGAATTTTATGAGAAGGTGAAATAAATGAATAAAATAGGGATAATAACATATCACAATACAATAAACTATGGAGCCTTATTGCAATCATTTGCTTTAGAATCAAAGTTAAAAGAATTAGGTGCTGATGTTGATATTATTAATTATCATTGTAAAAATGTTGAAGATAGAGAACATGTAAAATTTCCATCATTTGAGCTTAATATTATTAATTTTTTGAAAAATATAAAATATTATTTCAGCACCACAAAAAAAAGAAAAGCAATGAACAATTTTTTAAATAAATATATTAAAATTTCTAAACAAGAATACAATATAAAAAATATAAAAAATAGCAATGATTTATATGATAAATTTGTGGTTGGATCCGATATGGTTTTTGAATTAAATATTAATGGTGGTGATTTAACATATTACCTTGATTTTGCGGATTCCAAAAAAAGATATTCATATGCCGCAAGTTTAGGCATAGATAAAATTGATAATAAATATTTATCAAATTGTATAAATGAGTTGGAAAAATTTCAACATTTATCCGTTAGAGAAGAACAAGCAAAAGAATATTTTGGCAAGATATTAAAAAACAAGGTCTATGTGGATGTGGATCCGACTTTATTATATGATAAATTTTTTTGGCAAAAATATGAAGAAAAGCCCAAAGACAAAATAAATAGAAAATATATGTTATTATATTTCCTAAATGAAACTATGCCTGAATTTAACATTGCTAGAGAAATTGCCGAAAAAAATAATTGGGATATATATGTTTTGTCTAATAGTAAAGAAAAAATAAACGGGTGTAAAGTTATATATAATGCCTCAGTAGGTGAGTTTTTATATTATATTCATAATGCTGCGTTAGTATTAACGGCATCATATCATGGCATGATTTTTTCAATAAACTATAATACTAATTTTATGTATTTTTGTAAGAAAAAAGATGCATCTAGGTTAGATAATATTGCAATTTTAACAGGATTAACTAATAGGAAATTAACGGAAACAAATTTGCCTGAAATACAATGCGATTTTGATAATGCCAATAAAGTTATTAGTAAACTCCGCAATAAATCAATAGATTATTTAAAAACACTAGTAGATGAATAATAAATAGGAGGAGATATGAAACAAAACACTAGAACTGAAAATGCAATAAAAAATACTAGAATAACAATATTATGTCATATTGTGTTTTTGGTGTGTTCCTTTATTTGTAGAACAGTATTAACTAAAAAACTTGGTGCTGAATATTTAGGAATAGGTGGACTTTTTTCAAATATATTAACAATTTTATCATTTGCAGAATTAGGTTTAGGTAGTACACTTGTTTATAGATTATATAAACCTTTTACTAATAATGATTATGAAAAGATTAGTTTATATGTTAAACTTTATAAAAAAATATACAATATTATTATTATCATTATTTTTGGCGCGGGGTTATTATTAATACCTTTTTTAAAATATTTGGTTGTAGCACCAAATGTTAAAGAAAATTTAGTTTTATTGTATTTATTATATTTATCTCAAACTTTGGCCTCTTATTTATTTGTTTATAAAAAAACATTGCTTACTGCTGATCAAAAAGATTATATTGTCAGTTTATTTAATGAGACATTCAATGTTATTATGAATATTTTTCAATGTTTTATATTAATATTCTTTCAAAACTATATTTGGTATTTAGTTATATCTATTGTTTGTATAATTTTGAACAACTTTTTTTGCTCAATTTATGTAGATAAAAAATACAAGTTTTTAAAAAATGAAGTTAAAGGTTCATTAAATAAAGAAGAAATTAATGATTTAAAGAAAGATACTAAAGGATTATTAATGACCAAGGTTGCAAGCACTGCTTTTAGCGGAACAGATAATATATTTATTTCTTCATTTATAGGTATTGAATATGTTGGAATTTTATCCAATTATACTTTAATATTAACGACTGTTAATGGATTAATAAATAAAATATTTTCTTCAATTACCGCATCAGTAGGTAATTTGATTGTTTCTAAAAATAGTGAAGAAAAAGCAGAATCTGTTTTATTTAAAATGTTTTTTATCAATGCGAGTTTATACACATATATATGCAATGGGTTATTACTATTAATTACTGAATTTGTAACAAAATATTGGTTAAATAATGATTATTTTTTAGCAAGTCCAATTGTGGTATTATCAATTTTAGAGTTATATTTTAGGGCCATTCATTATCCCATTTACATAACTAGAAATGCATATGGTTTATTTTCACAGTATAGAATTATATTTGTGATAGCAGCTATACTTAACATTTTTTTAGATTTTATTCTTGTAAAACCATTAGGAATAGCAGGCTTAATTATAGCTACTATATTTTGTCGTGGAATAACGGCTTTTACGGATATTTATGTTTTATATAGATATGGATTTAAGAAAAAAATTGATAATTATATATTAAAGATAGTCAAATGGTTTTTATTTTTTGGTTTATGTTATATAATATCTTATTCTCTTTTTACAGTAATTACTAAAATGAACTTTTTCTTATTTATAGTTAAAATTGTTATTTTTACTATTATCTATGTAATTATTTTCTGGTTATATTTTCACAATTGTGATGAGTTTAAGTATTGTATATCTTTGATTAAAAACAGAATTAAAAAAAATTAGACTATTAAAATTAATAAATGTGTGATAAAATTTAAAAATAGTTTGGAGGATTAAATGAAAAAAATTAAAGCGTTGATTAAGAAAATGTTCCCATTTGCTTATAAAATATATAATAATAAAATTGGAAAAAACAGAGTATTGAAAGAGTACAAACAATTTAAATCATATTATAATGATTCATCTGATAATATAAATAATATTGGATACAAAATAATTGTTTTAGAACATAGTTTAGAAAAAGCTATGACAAGTAATAATCCAAGATATTTTGGAATTGAAAAAGTAAATAGTATCATAAAATATTTAGATATGTATGATATCAAAAAATATAACAAAGATTTTGCTTATAATATTGGTATTAGTATATTACATTCATATTGTGAGTTTTATGAAAAACATAATTGGATAAATAGAGATGAATATAATAATGTAAAAATATTCTTAAAAGGTAAGAATGCCCAAATAACTTCGGGATGCATGGAAATAAAAAAAGAATATATAGAAAATAACAACAAAATTGATTATGAGCGTTTTTTAAAATCTAGACACGCAATTAGAACGTTTGATAAAAAAAGAGTTGATCCTGAGATAGTAAAAAAAGCTGCGATGATTTCTCAATACAGTCCAACTGCATGCAATAGACAAATGATTAAAATATACCACATTATTGATGAAGATAAAAGGAACAGATTGATTAATTTTTTACACGGATTAACTAATTTTGAAACTGAAAATTCAAACTTTATTCTATTTACTTATGGTTTATCTGCCTTTGATGAAAACGAATTTAAACAGGGAATGCTTAATTCTGGATTAGTGGCAATGAATTTCGTTAACGCATTACATTCTATGAATATAGGGAGTTGTTTTTTAGAGTTTAATAATAGTTTAGAAGAAGAATGCGAAATTAAGAAAATATTAAATATACCTTCAAATGAGAAAATTGCAATATCATTAGTTATAGGATATTATCCCCAAAAAGCTATAATACCCTGTAGTACAAGAAAAAGTATCAATGAAGTGTATAAAGAGATTAATGATTGAATTTAATTAATATATTATTAAGAAAATAAGAGGGTAATTATATGAAGACGAAAGTAAATTTAAATAATAAAACAATTTTAGTTACAGGTAGTGCTGGGTTTATTGGTTATTATCTAACTAAAAGATTATTAGAAGAAATAAAAGAAGTAAAAGTAATTGGGCTCGATTCAGTTAACGATTATTATGATGTTTCATTGAAAGAATGGAGATTAAAACAATTAGAAAATTATCAAAACTTTATTTTTATTAAAGGCAATCTAGCTGATAAAGAATTAATCAATAAAATATTTGCTGATTATAAGCCAAATATTGTAGTTAATCTAGCTGCTCAAGCCGGAGTTAGGTATTCAATAGATCATCCAGATGTCTATATTGAATCAAATATTATTGGTTTTTATAACATTCTAGAGGCTTGTCGTTATAATCCAGTAGAACACTTAGTATATGCTTCATCTAGTTCTGTATATGGCGGGAATACTAAAGTACCATTTAGTACTGAAGATAAAGTAGATAATCCTGTATCACTTTATGCAGCAACTAAAAAAAGTAATGAACTATTAGCTCATTGCTATTCCAAACTCTATAATATACCAAGTACAGGTTTAAGATTTTTTACAGTATATGGTCCCGCAGGTAGACCCGATATGGCTTATTTTGGGTTCACTAATAAATTAATTAATAATGAAACAATAAAAATATTTAATTATGGCAATTGTAAAAGAGATTTTACTTACATTGATGATATAGTAGAAGGAATAATTAGAATAATGCAAGGAGCACCAACAAAAGTTAATGGTGAAGATGGCTTACCAATTTCTCCATATGCAGTATATAATATTGGTAATTCAAATCCAGAAAATTTATTAGACTTTGTCCAAATATTACAAGAAGAACTGATAAGAGCAGGTGTACTATCTAAAGATTATGATTTTGAAAGTCATAAAGAATTAGTTGCAATGCAAGCAGGTGATGTTCCGGTAACTTATGCAGATACTACGCCTTTAGAAAGAGATTTTGGATTTAAACCTAGTACATCTTTAAGAGAAGGATTAAGAAAATTTGCCGAATGGTATAAAGAATTTTATATGTAACATGAATCAAAAGTTGTTTTAAAAGTTGTTTTAAAATTAGTTTATAATGAATAATTATTACAAAACAATTTAAAAATTTAATTCATTTTATGATTAGCAATAAATGCAGAAAATAATTAATTTTGTACTATAGGGTAACAAAATATTTAATAGGAGAGGTGTTTTAAATATGTCGGATATTATAGTAAAGAAAAATAAGTATTACGATAAGGCGAAGCCTTTAGTTTCAATATGTACCCCAGTATACAATAGAATAAATACGATACAGCGAACTTTTGATTCTATTATTAATCAAGATTATAAATCTTTTGAATACATAATAGTTGATGATGGTTCTACTGATGGAGTCGAGAAAATAATTAATAAATTTATGAATTATGTTGATTTTCCTTGTATATATATACATAAAGACAATGGTGGAGTACATACTGCTAGAAATTTAGCAGTTAAGTTTGCACGTGGAAAATATTTTACTAATATAGATAGTGATGATGAATTTTTGCCTAATGCAATATCTACTTTTGTTAAAGCTTGGGATAGCATACCTAAAGATAAAATAGGTGAATATCGTGAAATAGTTGCTCTTTGTGTAGATGATAATAATAATATTCTCGGTAATAAGTTTCCAGATAACATAAATCAGTTAGATATGAAGAAAGCACAAAAATTGTGTGATGCTACTGGTGGCGAGCATATCAGTATGGATTTGACAAAAATAAGAAAAGAAAATTTATTCCCAGAACCAAAAGGAGTAAAAATGGTGATGGAGAATATTTTATGGCGTAAATTATATGTTAAATACAGATCGTATTATATCAATGAGCCACTAAGGATTTACCATAGATATGGTGATGATCATTTGAGCAATATAAAGAAAAAAAATATCCAAACTATTGTGAATATTTTATATAATGCACAAGAATATTTAAACAATGATAAGATATACATTTATTCTTTTAAAGAAAGAATAATGACGATTACAAGATATTTAATTTCTAGGAATATAGTTAAAAAATCAAATACGAAAGTTTATTTTGATTATAGTATTAAGAATAAAAAAAATCAATTTTTAATTATATTGTTATACGTACCTTGTTTATTTGGTACTTATTTGTACAAGAAAAAGAAAATGTAAAATTTTAAAGATTATAATTTTACATAAGAAATAGTTGATTGTGATGTACCGGTTATATATGAAGATACTAGTGTATTAAAATATGATTATGGCTTTAAACATAATATATCATTAAGAGAAAGGTTAAGAAAATTTGCCACACGGGATAAAGAATTTTATATGAAAGGAAGGAAAACAAATGATAAAAAAAATAATATATAAATTTAAATATTATACTTGTAGCTTTGAAAAACGAGCAGAATATCTTAGGGGGGGGGGTGTAAAAATTGGATCAAATAGTGAAATCTATCCAAATGTTAGTTTTGGATCAGAACCCTATTTGATTGAATTAGGAGATAATGTTAGAATTGCTTCTAATTGTGTTTTAACGACACATGATGGTGGATTATGGGTTTTGAGAAATAATGGAAAACTTCCAAATTCAGATAAATTTGGCAAGATTAAAGTTGGAAATAATGTTCATATAGGAATTAATACTATTATTATGCCAGGAGTAACAATCGGTGATAATGTTGTAATTGGAGCAGGTGCAGTAGTAACAAAAGACTTACCTTCAAATAGTGTTGCTGTTGGTGTACCGGCAAGGGTAATTGAAACAATTGATGATTATTATGAAAAAAATAAGAATAAAGTTGTTTATACCAAAAATATGAATTTTGATGAAAAAAAAGATTATATCCAAAAGAACCTTAAATGATTACAAAGGAATAGGAGAATATAATAATGAAAATAGCAGTAGCAGGAACTGGATATGTAGGTTTATCTTTAGCTACATTATTAAGTCAAACAAACGAGGTAGTAGCATTAGATGTAATACCTGAGAAGGTGGAAATGATTAACAATAGAATTTCACCAATTAAAGATAAAGAAATAGAAGAATATTTTGCAACTAAAGAATTAAACTTAAGAGCTACATTAGATTATGTAGAAGCATTTAAAGATGCTAAATATGTAATAATATCTACTCCAACAAATTATGATGAAGAATTAAATTTCTTTGATACTTCATCTGTTGAAGATATTATTGAAAAAGTGATTAGTATGGGATCAAGTGATACTACAATGGTAGTTAAATCTACTATACCAGTAGGGTTTATTGAAAATATGAAAAAGAAATATAATATTAATAATATTTTGTTTTCACCTGAGTTCTTAAGAGAAGGTAAGGCTTTATATGATAATTTATATCCATCTAGGATTGTGGTAGGAGAAAAATCAGAAAGAGCTGTTGAGTTTGCTAATTTATTAAAACAAGCATCTTTAAAAGAAGATGTTGTCATTAAATATATGAATTCTACGGAAGCTGAGGCCGTAAAATTATTTGCAAATACATACTTAGCTTTGCGAGTTTCATATTTTAACGAATTGGATACTTATGCCGAATTAAAAGGATTGAATACTAAGGATATTATTGAAGGAGTATGCCTAGACCCTAGAATAGGCGATCACTATAATAATCCATCCTTCGGATATGGTGGATATTGTCTTCCTAAAGACACCAAACAATTGTTAGCTAATTATAAGGATGTACCTGAAAATTTAATAGAGGCTATTGTAAAAGCTAATGACACAAGAAAAGATCATATTACAAATATGATTTTAAAGACAAAGCCAAGAGTAGTTGGTATATATAGACTTACTATGAAGACTGGTTCTGATAATTTTAGAGCAAGTGCCATTCAAGGTATAATAGATAGGTTGAAAATGTATGATATTGAAGTTGTTATTTATGAGCCAACGTTAAAAACAAATACTTTTAATGATTACCGAGTAATTGAAGATTTCAATGAGTTTGCATCTATTACCGATGTGGTTCTAGCTAATAGGATGGATGAAGAATTAAGCTGTATTAGTGATAAGGTATATACAAGAGATTTATATTCACGAGATTAAAAAATAGCAAAAATTGGTAATTTTTATAGAAAGGAAATCATATGAAATTTTTAAAATCTAAAGCATTTAGTTGGATTTTAGTTATTCTTTGGATGATAGTTATCTTTTGGCTATCATCTATGTCGGGAGTAGAATCAGAGACTAAGAGTAAAGGAATGATTAGTAATTTTGTAGAAACAACTATTGACAAGACTAATGATTTAGGTATCACTGATAAACATTTATCTAGTGATAAACTAGAGACCATTACCAATGAATTAAATTATCCATTAAGAAAATTTATGCATGCTGGGGTTTACTTAGTCCTTTCTATATTAGTCTTAAATGCTTTTTATCGAAGTGACATAAATAATAGAAAATATTTACTTGCTATCTTATTTTGTTTTATTTACGCGTGTACTGATGAGTTTCATCAATTATTTGTAGGAAGAACAGGACAGTTTTTAGATGTTTTAATAGATACATTAGGAGCAATTATTGGTTGTTTTGTATATTATATTATAACTAGAAGACATAAAACTCATTCTTTTAGGTAAACTATTAATGTAGTTTTCTGAAAAGCTGTTAGGAGGAGAAATGTTTAGTAATTTAATTATGCTAACAACGGGAGTTATAGTCGTTTCCTTTGATATACTTTTTGTATACTGCTCTTTAGTAGTTGCAAGTATGGCTGATAATGAATATTATTAGTCTTTTTTTATGTAGTTATGCTATAATATATTAGATATTTGTTAACTTATTGTTACTAAATAATGAAAGGATAAGACTATGAAATTTTTAAATAAACGTGATGATTTTAACAATATTTTATTTATTATTATTTGTCTAATATCCTTATGCTTATTTAGTTATTACATAATAATTTTAGATATATTTCCTAAAAAATATTTAATAGGTGGATACATAATTATAGCAATACTTATTTTTTCATCACTAGTTTTTATGTATTTTAGTGGAAAGAAAACATTTAAAATTAAGGGGTATTATCCAATAGCTATTTTTTCATTCATTCTTTTATATACTACTTTTTACTTACATAATACTTATTATTTTTTAGACAATGCTAGTAGTAGTCAAGATAATAATTTAAAATATTCTGTCGTAACTTTAAAGGTTAATTCGTATCAACAGCTTGAAGATTTGAATGGGAAAAAAATTAGTTATTTTGATGATGATTATTCTAGTAATGTTAAAGACCAATTGGAAGATGTTATTTCTTATCAGGAAGTTTTAGCTAATAATATTGGAACTTTAGCTGATAATTTGCTAGAAAAAAATGTTGATGCATTATGCGTAGAAGATAATTCTTTAGATTTAATAAAAGAAGAAGTTTATGGTTTTGATGATAGGGTTAAAACAGTTTCCCAGATAGAAATTAAAACCAATAAAGAAAATAATTTACTTAGGATAGATAATATAACTAGCAAAAATCAAGATCAATTTATTTTGTATATTAGTGGTATTGATCAGTATGGTAATGTCAATAGTATTATTGGCCGAAGTGATGTCAATATTTTAGCTGTTGTTAATATGAAGACTAATCATATTTTACTTGTTAATACTCCAAGAGATTATTATGTTCAATTAGCTGGTACTCAAGGCTTAAAAGATAAACTTACCCATGCTGGTATTTATGGTATTGAGGAAAGCGTTAATACTTTAGAAAACTTATATGATATTAATATAGATTACTATGTAAAAGTTAATTTTAATACCCTTATTAATGTAGTTGATGTAGTAGGGGGAATTGATATATATTCTGATACTTCTTTTGGACCTATATATCGAGGTTGGAATCATCTAAATGGTGAAAAAGCTTTAACTTATTCTAGAGAAAGGCATGCTTATGCTTCAGGTGATAATCATAGGGGTGCTAATCAACAACAAGTAATTACTGCTATTATTAATAAGATAACTAACTCAACGGTATTAATCAGTAATTACAATCATATTTTATCTACTCTTGATGGTAGTTTTCAAACCAATATGCCTAGATATAGAACAACTAGTTTTCTTCGTTATCAGTTAGATACAATGGCTAATTGGAAAATAGAAAGCATTGCAGTAACTGGATATAATAGTATGAATTATACTTATAGTATGGGTACCAATTATTTATTATATGTTATGGAACCTAATTTAGATAGTATAGCTAGCGCTAAAAAGAAGATAAATGAAATATTAGTTGAAAGGTTAGTATGAAAAATTATAAAATTAAATTAAAAATATTAGTATATGGTTTTCCACCATTAGTTGAAAAATGTATAATTGATAACTTCGAGCTAAAAAATGCTATTATAAATGAAGAAAACATAGTTAAGTCTACTAAAAAAGATAGTTTTAGCACGGCTATTTATATTACATCTTGCTCTTATAGAATACAAAAAGGAGAGCCATTATATTACAATTATTTCGAAAATATAGACTATATCAATGTAGAAACTGATGATACAGAAGATAAAATAGAAATAATGCATAAGGCAAATATCATCAATAAACTTATGTCTTTTCAAAAAAAATTAAGATTGCAATTTAATGTTAGAATAATTTTCCCTATTAGTAGAATAGAGATTTATAGGGATAATGATGAATTTTTTGATAGTGTTGTTAATTATTGGGATTTTCCAATTGAACCGATGTTAATACACTTTGATAAAGTTTCTTTTGAACATAATAGTCATTTCCATTTTGAATTACAAAGTTTTGAACAATTAGAACATGCAAATGTAAAGTTTGAACGCGCGATTAATTATTTCGTTTCATCATTTGATTCTAGTAATATATCTTTACGATATTTGCTATTATTTAGTTCTATGGAAGCACTTTTAATTAATTCTAAAAAGAATATAACAGAAAACTTAGCTAATCGTATGAGTAAGATTTTACTCTATAATGATAGCATTAAAGAAAAAGATGCTTATAACAAGATAAAAGAATTATATAATATTAGATCAAAATATATACATGGTTCTAAAAAAAATATAATTACTAATGATAATGAACGAGATTTAAGATGTTATGTTAGAGAAGTATTAATTATTTATTGGGTATATGCTATTAATAATAAATTGGGGTCTGGTCAAATAATAAAGAATATAGATAATAATGTTGAAGTTGACTTTGGTACTAAAACATTAGCTAGATACTTACGAGTTAACGATTATAAACGGGCTTATATTGAATCATGTACGGAAATAGCCAATGGTATATTGAGTGGAAAATTTAAAATAAGGAAGGAAGATTAATATCCGAACATTTTTGTGAAAAGATATTAATAAATGGGAAATTGATTGATATCATATATATAAATGCTTTGAGTATTGTCCATCAGAAACTAGATAGTTGATTCAATTGGCAGATGTTTTTTCAATATATTTAAATAGCTGTTATCAAAGTAAATTAGATATGGTGGTAGCGAATGATTATATTAAGTGTGAATTTCACTTCCCGCTATCTTGACAAAAGTTGGTATTGACACAGCTTTTACTTTTTTGAAAAACCTAACTTGACAATTATATTAAAGTCAGTATAATAGTGTAAAAAAAATACATTTTAATAAAAATTAATGTATTTTTTTTACATTTTTATAATATAATACAAATGAGGGGTGCTAATATGTTAACAGGGATTACCTTAAAAGATTATACTACTTTTATTAAGGAAACAACTTTTGATTTTAAAGCCACTAATTATAAGATACTAGAAAGTACTAATGTAGGAGTAAATAGAGTTTTAAAAGGAGCATTATTTATAGGTGAAAATGCATCTGGTAAAACACAAGTTTTAGATGCTATTATGTTATTATTAAATTTATTATTAACCAATTCTGAACAAAATTATATGGTAAAAAAATCGTTATATACTAAAGGTACTAAATTTAGTTTATCATATACCTTTAATGTTAGTAATAATGATATTAAATATGATATAACTTTTGATAAAAACACGATAAGTTTAGAAAGACTTTATGTAAACGGTGTATTAAAACTTGATCGAGTAGGTAAAAGTGGAGAAACTAGTTTTGGGTTGGAAAAAGATGTTAAAGATGATATTAATCCTAGTTTATCATTATTGAAATTAGAATATTACAACACCAAATTTAATAATGATCCCGTTTTAAATGACTGGTTTGACTTCTTAAAAAATTCATTATATATCAATTGCTTACTAAAAGCGTGTCAATCTTTTAATCCAGCTAAAATAAATGAACAAGCCATCATCAAATATGTAGAGAACAACGATGCGACTAAATTAAATAAATTAATAGATAAGCTTAATTATAACAGCGAAATTGTATTTGAAGAACAAAATCCAGGTGATGGCAAAGTAGTGGGAGTTAATTCTACTAAAATGATTGGTTTAAAGAAAAAAGGAACAGATGTAGTTATACCTTTAGGACTAGAGTCAGCTGGTAATCAAGCTTTTGTTAATATTATTTTACCAATACATTATGCTGTTAAAAATAATTGTATGATAATTGTTGATGAATTTAGTAGTGGCCTTCATAATGAATTGGAAGAAGCTTTAATAAAATACTTTTTTAATAATAGCAAAAATTCTCAAATATTTTTTACATCCCATTCAACTAATTTACTTGATACTGATATTTTGCGACCTGATCAAATTTACTCTTTCAAGTTTGATGCCCAAAATGGTACTTCAATAAAAAGATTCTCAGATGAAAATCCGAGAGAATCACAGAATATTGAAAAAATGTATTTAAATGGAGTCTTTGATGGAATGCCTAAATACAGCAAAGAATTTAAAGATTAATAAAGATAAGACAATTGGTCCAGTCGTTATTGTAGTTGAAGGAGAAGAGGATGAGTTTAGATTACTAAAACATATATTTACTACTATATTAGATTATAATTATATTACAATTAAAAGAAATAAAATTATGAAACATGAGTTTCAAAGTAAAACCAATAAAAATTGTAACGTAATCATAGCCAATACTAAAAGTTCTAGTATTAAAACAATTACTGATGATGGTGAATTTAAAGATAAACTATATCAAATATTAAAAAAAGAATATAAAAGAAGTTTAAAAAATACTCCTATATATATTATGTGGGATAGAGATAAAGAAATAGATGAAGACAAGATAATTGATGATTATTATAGAAAAGCCATAAATACTTTTTATAGTGCTCAGGATAATGAGTATGAGATGAATGGACTTTTACTTTTAAGTTATCCATGTCATGAAAGTTATAATTTATCTAATTTCTATAAAAGATTATGGAAAAAGACATATCATACAAGTGCTGAATGTAAGCATGAATTTAATAGTTCAATACATTATATAAAAGATATTAATGATAAGACACTTCTATTAGCAGTAGAGAATATGCATCATTCTATGATGGAATATGGAATTAGAAATTATGATCCATCTAATTTAAAAAAATTAAATAATACTATTTATAGAAAAGAAGAAGAGTGTTTTAGAAATAATAAATATTTTAGAGCTCTTTAATTAATAAGTATAATGTTTATTGATTTAGGAATTATTGTAGAAGAAGACTGAGTAATAATGATTACTTAGTCTTTTTTTCGCCATTTTTTTCAAAAGTTAAGAAGTATATTTTTTATTGATAAAGGGAATTCTTATAATAGGTGAACTTATGAATAAAAAATATAAAAGTATAATCTTTTCTTTTTTAAATATTGTATTTACTATGTTATTGATTGGTACTTTTTATACCTTTAATTATTATTTAGTAAACTTAGATATTATACCTTTTAAGCTATTATTTAAAGGTTATATTGCTATAGGTATATTGTTTATAGTTCTATTGATGTTTATGTATTTGTCGAAAAAAGTTTTTTTTAAAATACTAAGTTATATTCCTGTTATGATTTGTAGTTTTGCTTTTATAGTGATGACTGGATATTTACATAATACTAATTCTTTTATAGAAAATGTTAGTGTTAAAGAAGAAAAGCATTATTTAAACTATTCGGTTGTAACTTTGAAAGCAGAAAAGTATCAAAGTATTTCAGATTTGGTAAATGAAGATATTAGTTATTTTGATGATGATTATCTTCTTAGTATTAAGAATGCATTAAATAAGTTAATTGGTTATGAAGAAGTTTTAGCATATGATATAGGGACTTTAGCTAATAGTCTATTAGATAGGGAAGTATCAGCCATATGTGTAGAAGATAGTATTTTAGAACTAATTAATGATGAAGTAGAAGACTTTCGTGATAACATTAAAGTAATTTATACTTTTAAAATTGATTTAGATGATAATGTAGTAAATGTTTTTAGTGAAGATGATATAAAAAATGATCATTTTATTTTGTATATTAGTGGTATAGACCAATATGGTGATGTTAATAATGTTAGGGGGCGCAGTGATGTTAATATTTTAGCAATAGTTAACATGTATACTAAACACATATTATTAGTTAATACTCCAAGAGATTATTATGTTCAATTAGCAGGGACCAAAGGCTTAAAAGATAAACTTACTCATGCTGGTATTTATGGTATTGAAAAAAGTGTTAATACTTTAGAGGAGTTATATGATATCGATATTGATTATTATTTAAAAGTTAATTTTAATACGCTTATTAATGTGGTTGATGTTATAGGAGGAGTTGATATATACTCGGATAGTGCTTTTGGTAATATATCCAAAGGATGGAATCATTTAGATGGTAAAGGAGCTTTAGCTTATTCTAGAGAAAGGTATGCTTATATAACGGGAGATAATCATAGGGGTGCTAATCAACAACAAGTTATTACGGCGATTATCGATAAAGTTAGTCAATCTTCAGTTTTAATAAAAAAGTATAATAGTATTTTATCGGCTCTAGATGGTAGTTTTCAAACTAATATACCTAAATCAGTAATTACTAGTTTTATTCGCCTTCAATTAAATAATATGTCCGCATGGCAAGTAGAAAGTATGGCGGTTGTTGGTACTGACAGCATGAATTACACTTATAGTATGGGGACAAATTATTTACTATATGTAATGGAACCCGATTTAGAAAGTGTGTCTAATGCCAAAAATAGAATTAATGATGTATTGGTAGAAGAGTAATTTTTACATCAGTGAATAGTAGTTTCATATTTAAAGTAAAAAAATGCTGAATAGAAATTATCCATTTCTATTCAGCTCTTTTTAAACATTATTACTATACTATTTTCAAACACAGTAATAGATTTTATTCTAAAAATCAATGCTCATTTGCCGTTTTTAATTCTTCAAGCATTTGCTTCTTGATTTTATCTATATCCGTAAAAAATAAATTGATACCACGTTTTTTTAAGTTCATTAAATCTTCAAAATTTTCTAAAATTATTTTGCTTAATTTTTCTGGCACTTTGGCAGGTTTATTATCGACTGTATGCACATGATCTATGTATTTTTCTAAAGTTGGAAAAGCATTTTGCAATAGAATAGCCGCATCATTATTGAATACTTTTTCAATTAATATTGTATTACAAAAGCCAAATTTTTCAATCTTTTTATCAACAATTTTTTTATATTTCTCGACTTTACTGCTTAGCGGAATAAACCATAATATATCTTTGTCCTTAATAGTGAAATAGGTGGGGCGCTTTTTACCACGTTCATGATTAGTCATAAGATTTTCATCATTAACAACATCAAAAAACTCATCTTTAATATGATATAAATATCCTGTTTGTATGTTCATAATAATATCAGCTCCTAGTAATTATTATATCAAAAGCAAAAAGAAAACTCTATTAGATGGTAGAGTTTTCAAACATTTTCGACTGGGATTACTTATTACTCGCTAGCCACCCAGAAGCGAGAAACATTGTCGCCCAGGATTACTTATTACTCGCACCACCTGGAAGCGAGAAACATTTACATTATTAATGCACTATTTCAAATGCAATAATAATATACTATAATTTACTATAAAAGTCAACGCTTTAACAAAGTAAATTAGCAAGTATCACCTTGCAATAATATTATATGCAAAATTACTAACTTTATTTTGATAATATAATAGAAATGGTGATTGTTTGAATATAAAAAATTATTTATAAATGTAATGACAAAGTAATTAATTGTCGGTTTTGTTTCCTTGACATTCAATATTTATTGTGAAACAATATTGTCTGTATTGAATGGAGAGTCTAAAATGAATGATGATTTGTTAAAGGATAGAGCATGGATAGAAATTAACTTAAGTAATCTTGAACATAATGTTAGGGAAATAGAAAGAATAATTCCTGATAAAACAAAAATCATGGCAGTTGTTAAAGCTAATGCCTATGGACATGGTATGATTACTGTAGCTAGGCATCTTAATCAAATAGGTATTACATCTTTTGCTGTCGCTACTTTACAAGAAGGTATCACTCTAAGAGAGAATAATATTACTGGTGATATTCTCATTTTAGGCTATACTAGTATTAATAATCTTGAATATGTATTAAAGTATGACTTGATACAGACAGTAGTAGATTTAGATTATGCCAATGAATTATTAAAGTCCTCTTATTCTAATAAAGTTAAAGTTTATTTAAAAATAAATACTGGTATGAATAGAATTGGTATTAATTATAAAGATATTATGAATATTAAAAAATTATATACTAGTAATAAATTAAATATTTTAGGTATGTTTTCTCATTTTTGTGTTGCTGATAGTAGTAAAAAAAGTGATATAGCTTTTAGTAGCAAACAAATATCTAGATTTGATGAAGTAATCCAAGCATTAACATCTTCTAATATTGAGATTGGTAAAGTTCATTTACAAAGTAGTTATGGTATTTTAAATTATTCTAATCTTATCTATGATTATGTTCGGCCTGGTATTATTTTATATGGAGTTCACGAAGTAAAGAACCCTTATTGTAAAACTTCTATTAATCTTAAACCCGTTTTATCTCTTAAAGCTAGAATTACTAGTATTAAAGAAATTAATAAAGGTGATTCGGTGAGTTATGGAAGAGGGTATAAAGCTTTAAAGAAAGAGACTATTGCAACGGTATCAATTGGATATGCTGACGGATTTCCTAGAAATGTTTCAGGAAAAGGTGCAAAAGTTATGGTAAATGGTCAATATGCTTATATTATTGGTAGAATTTGTATGGATCAACTTATGATCAATATTACGGATTTGGCTAATATTAAAGTAGGTGACATAGTAACTTTAATAGGTGATGATAGTGAAATATCAATTGAAGAGTTAGCATTTAAATCACAAACTATTACCCATGAATTATTATGTGGCTTAAATAATAGATTAGGTTATGTAGTGATAGATAAAATCTAATGATTATGTAACTTTTTATTTTAAAACCAAGCATTAACGAAAAGCAAGGAAACAAAATAGTAAATAATAACTCGTCATATTTAATGCCTTCGACAGTATCTAATTCAACAACACCAAGAGGTCTATTAATTCTTTTCTCCTCTGATAAATATTCAATACTTCTGCCATTTAATTGATGACCTCTAACAGTATTTCTTTTAACAGTATTTGTACCATATCTAACTCTAGAAACTTTGTTTCTTAAATCTAAATTACAACAGGCTAATAAACCTTTATCAATCCACTCATAAAAAGAAGATGGTGCAGATTTAAACATTTGATATTTTTCTGAAAGAGTATTCATAATGATTTCATGAGAAATGCCATTTTTTATAAGTCTAGATAGATAATCTTTAAACTCTTTGGGAAAGAAATCAACTTTAGTATCAATACGAGAAACTCATTGGACAGCATTGTGCATTTCTGATATTTCAAATACAAATGACACCCATTACAAACATGGTGGTTCTTTTTTAGTAATTCACAATCAATAATCGCTTTATAATTAAGACAAACTTTAACAGCATAGAACAATATTTACACTAAGAACATTTAACTTTATTCCTAATGGTTTCACAAAGATATTTTTGATGACAATTATTTTTATTTAAATAATTAGAATATTTTCTTTGACTACCAAAATAAGAAGAATACTTTTTTATTCCTTTTCTAATCACAGACAGATCTTTACTTAATAACCTAGCTATATCAGCAGGAGATTTCCCTTCATTTAGATAGAATTCAATATTTCCTATTTTCAAAACAGATAAATTTTTGTTAGAATAATTACGACCCATATATATACCTCCATTCATAGTTTTCTAGACAAAAATTATTGTAATACAAAGGTTTATATGGGTCTATTTATATTTTCGAATATCCAAATCAAAATTTATATTTAATTCGGATATCAATTTTAAAATGAACACATTAAAAAAATACAGTTTACATTTCTACTTTTTGATGATAAAATATAAACCATAAGGGGAAAGATAATATGAACGAAATAGGTAAAAATTTAAAAAGAGTAAGGCTTTTAAAAAATTTATCACTTAAAGAAGCTGGACTACTTCTTAATATGACTGCTACAGCTATTTCTAAATATGAAAAAGGAGAAATACTCCCAGATTCAAAAAAGATAATTGCCTTTGCTAATGCTTATCAAGTGAAATCAATTGATTTATTAAAGGTGTATAATGTTCCAAAAATGAAATTTACTTCTTTTAGAAAGAAAAAAAGATTAGTCGGTTGTAACTTAAAACTTTTAGAGGAATTGATTCAAAATGAAGTCGCTAAATATTTTGAAGTTATAGAATTGAACAACATAGCGTCTAACAGTATTAAATTAAAAAAATACTCATGTAATAGTATAGAAGAAGCTGAAGAGGCTGCCAACGATTTTAGAAAATTTATAAATATATCTAATAAGCAACCCATATCAGACTTAATTAATATTCTTGAAAATCTTGGTATTGTTATAATTCAAATTCAGAATCCTAATCATCGCTTTGATGATTTTGATGGCTTGAGTGAAATTGTAGATGGTATTCCCGTTATTGTTGTACTGGATAGTATAATGGATGGAGCAAGGCAGCGTTTTACTATTGCTCATGAACTAGGTCATTTATTATTAGATATAGGCAATGAAAAATTAGATAGCGAAAAATTATGTAATAGATTTGCTAGTGCATTATTAATGCCAAAAGAGGCTGTCATAAACGAATTTGGCATATCGAGAAAAAATATAAATTTTTTTGAATTAACAGCTTTTAAAAATGAATTTAAAGTTAGTTATGCCGCAATTGTATATAGATTGCGAGATTTAAATATTATATCGGAATATTTATATAAAAGATTATTCATCTTTTTAAATCAAAAAATAGGGAAAAAAGATCCAAAACCTATTCCACCAGAAATATCATATCAATTTAAAAAAACAGTATTCAGGTTAGAGGCAGATGAAATAATTTCCTTAAATAAGGCCTGCGAATTATTGGGAGTTACAGTAGATGAATATAACAGCGAAGATAATAATTACTGATACTAATATAATAACAGATTTAAATAGTGCCAATATACTAGAAGAGTTTGTTAATCTTGATAATGTTTATATAAGTGATATGGTTAAAAATGATGAAATAAATGCTAAGACAGGAAATATTGAGTTAATAAATAAATTTAAAGTTATAACATCCTCTTCTACCCAATTAATAGAGGTGAGTAACTTATCTATTGCTGAAAAAAAATTATCTCCTTATGATTTATTAAATTACGTTATAGCAAGAGATAATAATGGGATTCTTGCTACAGGCGATAATAGATTAAAAAGGTATGCTGAAAGTAAGAAAATAGAAGTTATTAGAACATTAAAAATAATTAAATTGATGCAAGAACGTGGCGTTATTACTTGTGAAAAAGCCATAAATGCTTGTCATTTATTGAAAACTTGTCGTACAACACGTATACCAGAAGAAGATATAAACAATCTAATTGATATATTAGAAGATACTTCGGTTGCGGTTTAAATTTTTGCTTTGATAGAGCTTTAATACTTAATTAATTTTTCCTTGTATATTTGTTTTATATAAGTTATAATTTGTTTGGTGATATAAATGATTATAGAACTAGATGAATTATTTTGCCATAATACGGAGAAGATTCCTATTGATAGCAACATCAAATTTAATAATGAAGAGTATCATAATAATGAAATTAAAGATTTAAAGAATGTTCATTTTACAGGTGAGATTCATTATGGGAATGATGAATCTATTGATTTAGTAGGTTCTTTACAAGGAACAATGGTAATTTCTGATGCGATTAGTTTAGATGATGTAGATTATTCATTTTCTTGTGAAATTGATGAAAACTTAGATGAAATTCTAGAAAATAATCAAAATACTATTGATATTCTTGATGTTTTGTGGCAAAATATTGTTTTAGAGATCCCGCTTAAATACACTTTAGTTGATGATTTAAGTAAATATCAAGGGGATGGATGGAAAGTAATAAGTGAAGATGAAATAAAAAGGGATAATCCTTTTAGCGTCTTAGCTGAAAAAATGAAAGAGGAGTGATAACATGGCGGTACCATTTAGAAAAGTTTCAAAAACTAGAAAAAGAATGAGAAGAAGTCATAATGCTTTAGAAGTAGTAGGAACTACTACTTGCAGTGAGTGTGGAGCAGTAATTAAACCACATCGTGTATGTAAAAAGTGTGGAAGTTACAAAGGTAAAAAAGTTATTGAAACTAAGGATGCTGAATAAGCATCTTTTCTTTTTAAATAATTCTTGCTAAAATTACTAATCTTTATTATAATAGCAAGTAGTTATTTAAAGGGGGCAGTATTAATGACCTATTATGCAATGTCTTATGAAGCAAGTTCAATTGAAGGTAAGATTGTATTATTGCCTAATCATATAGTAGCAGGAAGTATAATTAATGGAGAAATGTATGATTATTATAATAATACATATTATTTAATTAGAAATTATTATGATCTACGTAATAATGGTAAGAAATACGTTGCTTTTCCAGTATCAGAGGCAGAATTGAGAAATCATTTTCATGATGCTAATTTTCATGATGATATTGATATTTATGCAGGACTATATCAAGAATTGTGTGAAAGGTATATATGCTATTTAAAAGTCAAAAATCCAAAAGATAGTTATGTGATAGATACTTATAATAATAAAATTATTAAATTAAAATTAAATCAATCTTTGTTTGATCAACTAGAGAAAAAAGAAAATTGTGAAAAGATAGAAGAAGTTACTAGTAATGATAATGCCGAAGGGTATGATTTTGGTAACGTTATGGATACCAATTCCATTTTTAATAGAATTACTGATAAGGTTGTTGGACAAGATGAAGCAGCTAGAATGTTAATATATACAATCTATCGTAATTTACGATATTCACAAAATGAGAGAATGAAATCTAACATTTTATTATATGGACCCACAGGATGTGGAAAAACAGCGCTTCTTAAGGCTATTTCTCAAGAATTTGGTGTACCATTTATGAGAGAAAATATGAAAGATTATACGGCGGTTGGTTATGAAGGTTCTAATGTAAAAAACATATTAAAGCGCTTATATAAGAAATGTAATGGTAATTTGGCATTAGCTGAACATGCGATTATTATGTTAGATGAGTTTGATAAATTAGCTACTACTAATCCTAGAGAAACTGTCAATAAAACTGATGTTCAAGATGAATTGTTAACTATGGCTGATGGTGATAAAATTAACATAGGTGATGATAGAACCGGTGGAGAAATATTTATTGATACTTCGAATATTACGTTTATTTTTTGTGGAGCATTTATGGGTTTAACTGACCCTATTAAGAAAAACTCTATGGGCTTTATCACTAGCAGTGACAATCATAATGATGCAAGTGATATTGATGTTTCAGCATTTGAAAAGTATGGAATAAAAAAGGAATTGTTGGGACGCCTACCTGTGCCTATTCCGGTTAGAAAACTAGAAGTTTCTGATTTAGAAAGAATTTTAGATAAATCTTCTATAAGTGATTTAAAAATATATGAAAATTCATTATATGATGTAGATAAAGTTAAAATTGTTTATACTAATAGAAACCAATTTATTAAAGATTTAGCTCATAAGGCTAGTGAAAAAAATACTGGTGTTAGAGGCTTAAAATCGGTAGTTGATTACGTATTCATGGAAGCATGTAATAAAATAGGCATTGAATTATTGAATGATATGCAAAATGGTAATATGCCTTCGGAAAGAGAATTAATTGTATCAAGTGCTACAATAGATGATAATAGTAAATTTGTTTTAAGAAAGGTTCAAGAGAAAGGTAGTTTGAGTGTTAATGAATTATCAAGAAGAGCTAGACAAAATAATTAAGAAGAATCAGGAAAATAAGTTTATTCCTACTTTGTTATTACATAGTTGTTGTGCTCCTTGTTCTAGTTATGTTTTAGAATATTTGTCTAATTATTTTAAAATATCAATCTTATATTATAATCCTAATATTTATCCTGAAGAAGAGTATATAAAAAGGCGTGAAGAGTTAGAAAGATTAATTAAGGAAATGCCTTTAGCTAATCCTGTTCAACTAATTGAGTGTAACTATGATAATGATAAATTTAACGAGTTGGCAAAAGGCTTAGAACAAGAAAAAGAGGGTGGAGCTAGATGTCATTTATGTTATCGCTTGCGTTTAGAAGAGGCGGCTAAAGTAGCTAAAAAGTTAGACTTTGATTATTTTACGACTACTTTATCGATAAGTCCTTACAAGAACGCTAAAGTCTTAAATGAGATTGGTTCTGATTTAGGTAAAAAGTATAATGTTGGATATCTATATGCTGATTTTAAAAAAAGAAATGGTTATAAAAGAAGTATTGAGTTATCAAAGATATATAATTTATATCGCCAGAATTATTGCGGATGCATTTATTCTAAAAGAAATGATATAGAAGAATAAAAAGGCAAAAGAAAAGATGTATTGAGTTAATCTTAATACACCTTTTTTTATCCAATGATTCCTTTTAATAGACCAAACGATAATAACATCATAATTAATCCTGCTACAAAGACACCTAAAGCGATGGTTAAAAAAGATTTTTTTCTACTCATACCTAATACTGCGGCAATCAAAGCTCCAGTCCATGCTCCTGTTCCTGGTAGAGGAATAGCTACAAAGAAAAATAACCCCCAATAACCATATTTTTCAATACTACCTTTTTTCTTTTCAACTTTATTTTCCATTTTAGTTACTATTTTACCTAACGATTTAGTCTTTTTAAACTGTTTAAATATCCAGTTGATTAAAAGTAGAATAAAAGGAATAGGTAATAAATTAAAAAAATAACAAAGAATAAAACTTAAAGCACTATTTAAATTTAGTAGGGCAGCTGCAATTAAACCACCACGCAACTCAATAATTGGTAACATCGATAGTACACAAATAATGACTATTTTAACTATATCTGAGTTATTAGCACCTCCAAATAAATTTACAAAAAAATTAACTAATGTTTCTGTCATGACTTCTTCCTTTCTTTTAGATAATTATATGATATTGTCATGAAGAGGTCAAACAAATTAATAGAACTATGTAAAATATTGTTAGTTACCAATACTTAATTAACATTTGATTTTACACTAATATTGTAGATGCTAGGACCTTTAATAACCTTGCCATCAATATCAAATCTTGAACCATGACATGGACAATCCCAAGTTTTATCGACTGTGTTAAAGACTAGATTACATTTCATATGGGGACATAAGTTATATACTATATGCTCCTTATTATTTTCATCAGTATAGATTCCATATTTTACCCCATCTTTAGTTACTACTTTGACATTATCTGGATAAAAAGAATAATTTGTTTTCAATTTAGATAACATGTAAGTAGTACCTGTTTTTAAATTAAAATTAACAATATTTAAAGCCTTTCCTATGTTAAGTTTTCTAGTTGGACTAAAAATGTTGGCATACTTATTTTCTTTATCTTGAACTAAATCACTTAAAATTCTTCCAGCTAAAGTACCATTAGTCATGCCCCAAGTATTATAACCAGTACCAATTAATAGATTCTTATTATCATCTTCATAATAACCAATAATAGGTAATCCATCTGGAGTCATAATATCGTAATTAAACCATTCATATTTAATATCCTTAGTTAGATTAGATTCGACATGCCAAGTTAAATCTTTAAAATTTTTTTCATTATCCATATTATTTCCTAAACTTTTAGATAGTCCTGCGTAAATGATATAATCTCTATTGTCGGAATAATATCTTATGGAATGCGTAGAATCTTTACAACTAATGGCGTTAAACATTTTATTTTTAGGAACAATGCCACTTGCTACATATGATTTTTCTAAATATGTTTTAAAAGGAAATAGTCCAGGATTTAGAAAAAAAGGGTAGTGACATGCTAGAATAACTTTTTTAGCAGCAATAGTATGGTTTTTGGTTTTAGCTATATAGCCATCACTAATTTTGTCCATACTGATTATTTTGGTTTTTTCATATAAATGAATACCTTCTTTTTTACATATATCTTTTAGTTCTAATACATATTTAACAGGATGAAAAACGGCAGTATCATCTACTTTAATAGCGTATTTACAAGGATATTTAATGGGTAGGTTAGTAGTTGTTTTACAATTATTATAAGCATCAGTTAAAAATGATCTAAGTTTTTTTAAATGATGAATATTTTTATCTTGATGAGTAAAAACATAAGAACTATTGCTTTCAAAATTACATTTGATATTATAATTTAAGATATTACTTTTTACTAAATCAATCGCATATTTTTGACTTTCTAAATATTTCTTAGCAATTCCAAAGCCATGGATACTTTCTATTTTATTGTATAAAAGTTCTTGTAAATAAGTAAGCTTTCCTGTCGTTTTTGAGGTAACACCATGACCAATTAAATTACTATCGACCAATGTTACATCTAATTTAGATTTTCTTAAATAAAAAGCTGTTGATATTCCAGTAATACCACCACCAATAATTAAAACATCCGTATTGATATCTTTATTTAATGACTCCAAAGGTTTTACTTTGATTCCTTTTAACCATAAAGAATTATATATCATATTTATCACCATTATATTATGATACAATGTTTCTTTTTTTAATCATTGCTAATTAAAATAAATTATGATAAGTTTAAAGTGGTGATAATATGAAGTGCCCAAAGTGTCATGAAAATATTCGTGATAATATTAAATATTGTCCAAGATGTGGATACCTATTTGCAAGTGATGAAGTAAGTGGTTATGATACTGTTGAAAATCAATTATTAAGTATTTATACTGATAAAAAGTTGTTATATCAATCAAACTTTTCTTTAGGCTTTTTACTTTTTAATTTTGCTTATGCTTTTTATAGAAAGATGTACTATGAAGGAATAGTTGCATTTATATCTACATTCCTACTTATTATCTTTGGTAAGAATGTATTAATGTATATTGTTAAAAGTATGGGTTTTTATGCTTTAGCTATTATCTTTACTATTCTTGGCTGTGTTGCTATAAATCTTTATTATCTTTTTAATTTTAATAATTTATATATTGCTAAATCTAAGACTAGAATATATAAGATAATGCAACGATATAGTAAGAGTGATTTAGATACCTTACAAAAAATATGTGTAAAAGATAGTAGGGGTAATTTGATGATTTCTATTATTAGTGTAATTATCTTTGTAATACTTTTAATTAAGCAATTATAGTAAAGTAATAAGAATATTGTGAATATATTTGGGGAAACTACTTTAAAGACCTTGATTTTTATCCATTTTGTGGTATAATTTAAAAAGT
Source organism: uncultured Bacilli bacterium (assembly GCA_947601845.1). Classification (GTDB taxonomy): domain Bacteria; phylum Bacillota_I; class Bacilli_A; order RF39; family UBA660; genus RGIG3091. The sequence continues at coordinate 58,005 of CANQGH010000002.1, forward strand.
TTTTAAGGAAGTGTAAGTATATGGAAAAAAGGAATGTTGCTATCATCGCTCATGTTGACCATGGAAAGACAACATTGGTAGATGAAATTTTAAAAACGAGTGGAACTTTTAGAGAAAATGAAGATTTGAGTAATGAAACGATGGACTCTAACCAATTAGAAAGAGAACGTGGTATTACTATTTTAGCTAAAACAACGGCTATTAATTATAAAGGATATCGTATTAATATTCTTGATACTCCAGGACATGCTGATTTTGGTGGCGAAGTAGAACGTATTATGAATATGGTTGATGGGGTTTTATTAGTCGTTGATGCTTATGAGGGAACAATGCCTCAAACAAGATTTGTATTAAAAAAAGCTTTAGAAGCTCATGTAAAACCTATTGTAGTTATTAATAAAGTTGATAAAGAGTCAGCCAGATGTAAGGAAGTAGTAGATGAGGTTTTAGATTTATTTATTGATTTAGGGGCTGATGAAGATTGGTTAGACTTTAAAGTTGTTTATGCTTCAGCCTTAAATGGTACTTGTAGTTTAAGTGATGATTTATCAACTCAAACACCAGGATTTACGGAATTACTAGATTTAATTGTTAGTGAGATTCCATCTCCTCAAGGTGATGTTAATAAAGATTTACAGTTTCAACCAGCTTTACTAGATTATAATGATTATGTAGGTCGTATTGGTATAGGTAGGGTACATAATGGTAAAATTAAAGTAGGGCAGATGGTTGATTGCTTAAGGTTAGATGGATCAGTAAAACAATTTAGAGTGCAAAAATTATTTGGATATCTAGGATATAAAAGAATTGAAATAGAAGAAGCTGAGGCTGGAGATATTTGTGCTGTAGCGGGACTTATGGATATTTCGGTAGGTGAGACTTTGTGCGAAGTTGGTAAGCATAATCCTCTACCAATTCTACATATTGATGAACCTACGTTACAAATGACTTTCGGGGTTAATACATCTCCTTTTGTCGGACGTGAAGGTAAGCTTTTAACAGCAAGAAAAATAGAAGAGCGTCTAATGAAAGAGTTACAACGTGATGTGAGTTTGCGTGTAGAACCAAATGATAGTGAATCATGGATTGTCTCAGGACGTGGTGAATTACATTTAGGTATATTAATTGAAAATATGCGTCGTGAAGGTTTTGAATTACAAGTATCAAAACCAGCCGTAATTATAAAGGAAGAAAATGGAGAGAAATTAGAACCATATGAGGAATTAATGCTTGATGTACCAGAAGAATCAGTAGGAACTATTATTGAACAATTGGGAACTCGTGGTGCTATTATGGAAAGTATGAATAATTTTAATGGACAAGTTAAATTAATTTATACTATTCCTTCTCGTGGCCTAATTGGCTTTACAACTAACTTCTTAACTTTAACTAAAGGATATGGTATTATTAATCATACTTTTAAAGAATATCGTAAGATGACTAATGTTGATGTTGGTGAACGTTCTATCGGTGTTTTGGTATCCATTGAAAACGGTAAATCTACTGCCTATGCTTTAGGAGGATTAGAAGACCGTGGCGTTATGTTTATTGAACCAGGAACTGAAGTATACGAAGGAATGATAGTTGGTGAACATAACCGTGATAATGATTTAGCCGTTAATGTTGTTAAAGGAAAACAATTAACTAATATGCGTGCAGCTGGTAGTGATAAAACAGTAGTATTAAAACGTCCTAGACCAATGCCATTAGAGACTGCTATTGACTATATTAATTCTGATGAATATGTTGAAGTTACTCCATTAAATATTCGTTTACGTAAGAAAATTTTAAATACTGAACAAAGAAAGAAAATGGATGCAAAAAACTAATTTGTTTTTTCATCTTTTTTTGATATAATATTCTATGTAGTAAATAGGAGGAATAAATATGGTAAAAAATAATAATCAAGTAGAAAATAAAGAAGAGAAAAGGCATATTCCTTTAAAAAATTATGTAATTGTAGCAATTATTTTTATTGTGACAATTGGTCTTGCCTTATTTTTAAACAATTGGTATCAAAGTTATCAAGATTATCAACAAACTATTCCTATTTTAAAAGGTGTATTAAGTGAAATTAGATATAATGAAATCGATAATTATATAAATGATAATCCTAATTCCATTATTTATGTTGGGGTAGCTGATGATATGGATTGCCGAAAAGTTGAAGAAGACTTAAAAGATATTATTGTAAAGCATCACTTAAAAGATAAAATCGTATACTTTAATATTACTGATGTTTCTAATCGTAAGGATGTATTGACATCTTTTAATAATCAATATGTTCCAAATGGTAAAATATATACTTATCCTGCTATTGCTATATTAGATGAAGGAGAAGTTATTGCTTATAAAAGTAAATCTGCAAATAAAAACTTAATTATTAGTGATATTGAACAATTATTTGAAGAGTATGAAGTATATGGTGATTAGTTGTGATAAATATTGTTTTATATGAACCAGAAATACCAGGTAATACGGGTAATATTATGCGTACTTGTGTTGCCACTAATACTAAATTACATTTGATAGAACCTTTAGGCTTTTCTCTTGATGAGAGTAAGATTAGAAGAAGTGGAGTTAATTATATAGATAAATTAGATTATGAGGTTTATAAAAATTTTGATGAATTTAAAAGTAAAAATAAAGGAACATATTATTATTTTACAAGATATGGTCATAAACCTCATACTAGTTTTGATTATTCTAACCAAGATGAAAACATTTATTTAATTTTTGGAAAAGAGTCTACCGGTATTCCTAAAGAAATATTAAGACAAGATTTAGATCATTGTATGCGAATACCTATGACTAGTAACGTGAGGGCACTTAACTTATCTAATTGTGCTGCTATTGTGGTATATGAAGTATTAAGACAGCAAAATTATCCTAACTTATTATTTGAAGAACCACATAAGGATAAAGATTTTATTAATTTAGATTAAAAATTGTTGACAATCATTATCATGTAATGGTATGATTATATCACTGAGTTGAGATTCAACTCATATGGGGCATTAGCTCAGCTGGGAGAGCGCCACGTTTGCACCGTGGAGGTCAGGAGTTCGATCCTCCTATGCTCCACCATAGGGAAATTAGTCGAACTAATCGACTTGAAATATATGAAAGGTTAATTTCGGTTAACCTTTTTATATTGCTCGAAAGGAGTTGATTAGTTATGCAGATAAAAAGTGAAAAATTAGA
>CANQGH010000003.1 GCA_947601845.1 uncultured Bacilli bacterium
CCCTTACCATCTCCGTATATAGTTTATTCTATATACCATTATACCCCCCCCCCATTGGTTTTTGCAAGAAAAAAATACTAACCTAAGGCTAGTATTTGACATCTTTTAAGTAATTTTTATTTTAAATCATAATTCAAATGTTTCAATTCTTCTAAAACAAATAAGCCATCTTTTCTAATTAATTTATCATCAAAATACAACTCTCCTCCACCATACTCTTTCCTTTGAATTAAAACTAAATCCCAATGAACAGTAGAATCATTACCATTATAGCTTTCCTTGTATGCTGCTCCTGGAGTAAAGTGGATACTACCAATAATCTTTTCATCATATAAAATATCTCCCATTGGATTCAAAATTTTAGGATTTAATCCTAAAGAAAATTCTCCAATGTATCTACTTCCTTTATCGGTATCAAATATTTCATTCAATTTAACGTTTTTGTTCTCTTCACTACAACTAGCTTTAATTATCTTTCCATCTTTAAACTCTAATCTAATATTGCTGAATACTTCGCCATTATAAGTACTAGTCGTATTATAAGTAATTACCCCATTAACACTAGTCTTAACTGGAGATGTAAATATTTCTCCGTCAGGAATATTACTTTCCCCAACACAAGGTATAACCGGTAATCCTTTAATAGAAAAACTAATATCTGTTCCATTCCCAGTAAGCCTTACCCTATTAGTTTTTTCCATTAAATCTTTTAGAGGTTTAATATCATCCATCATCGCTTGATAATCAATTGTCATAACCCTTAAAGCATACTCTTTAAAATCATCATATTTCATTTTAGCTTTAAAACTATCAACATATGATGGATAATTAAGTAGGACCCAACGCCTACCATTAACTAATTTATTATGAATAGAATAAGTCTTTTTATTTATTTCATCTCTAATATTATTAGGGATATTCTTAGATTCATAATCATTTAAGTTATACTTAATATTAATAAAACAATCAAAATGATCTAATTCAAATTGTTGATATTCCTTAATCAAATCAATACGTTTAGATGTTGTTTTCTCTTTTAAGACATTATTAATGACTGGATCATTATAATTAGTAAAGACAATTCCTTCTTTGTCTACTATTTGATTAATCAATTCCTTAATTAGATCATTTGCTTCTACTGATTGATAAGTTATTAAAACTTTATCATTTTTTTTGACCCTAAGCGAATAATTAACTATTGTTTCTGCTAATCTTTTTATTTTTTCTTCCATATTCTTCACCCTTATCCTTATTAAACATAAGATACTTTGAAGGAGGATATCTCATGTATTCAAATTATAATATGCCCAATTTTAATCGAAATATGCCTAGAAGAGGTTCTAATAGGCCAAATAACGGTGACCGCTTTGGTGGAGGATTTGTCTTTCCATTTGTCTTAGGCGGTATTACTGGAAGTCTTTTAACAAGACCTAATTTCTATGGACCAATACCACAACCATATCCTTACCCATATCCATATTCCCCATATTATCCATATCAACAACCATACCAAACCTACTCTGAAAATTACTACTATTATTAAAAGAGCCTTTAAGCTCTTTTATTTTATTACTTCTAATAAATTATTAACTTCATTAACTAAGTTAGCATTATTTGTTTGATACTCATCATCAAACAAATAACTATATCGAAATATCGAAAATCCACCATAATTATTTAAATTTCTACTTATTAAGATTTGTTTTTTGATAATATCATTATCATCAATCCATTCATTACTTCCACCTTTAGCATAATTATCTATATTTCCTGATTTATATAGTCCTAGAGCAGGAATAATCTTAACATTATCTACTTTAATTAAAGAGTTCCACATACTAGCTGTTTCCATAAAAGGCATAACTTCATTCATAAAACCAAAATATATTTGAGGCATAATATAATCAATATAGCCTTCCTCACTTAAAAACTTCTTGGTATCTACATAATTAGAATCATAATTATTATTGATATTTCCTTCTGGTGATATACCAAATAATACCTCTTCATCTATACTTTTGATAGTTTGATAAACTTCTTTGACTAGCATTGAAACATTATTTAACCGGTAATCGCTTAAAGTAAGTGTACCACCATTATTTATATATTCTTGATAGTTTGCTAAATCAATCGTATCATCAGGATAAAAGTAATCATCAAAATGAATACCATCAACATCATAATTAGTTACAATTTCTTTTACTCCATCTACTATTAATTGTCTTATTTCACTACTTGCTGGGTTATAGAAGATACCAACTCCATCAATTACCTTAACATGGTTAGTATTTAAGTATTTATAGGCTGGATTATTAGGGGATATGGAGGAAGTATCGGTATTACCTCTAATTCGATAAGGATTAATCCAAGCATGGACTTCAATATTTCTTTGATGAGCTTCATCTATAAAATATTGCAAAATATCGTAATCTAAAGGATCTCCTTCCTTTGCTACTACCGAACTACTAGATGGAAATATTTTACTTCGATAGATGGCATCAGAGAAAGGTCTAACATGAAGAATAATCATATTAAAATTATTATCATGTAAATTATCTAGCATTTTTCTTATATTGGTCTTACTAGTATTACTGTCTTTTCCTTTGACATATTCTTCTAATTCGATATAAGAAATAAACACACTTCTCTTTTCATCTTTAGTATTTAATGATACAGGAATGCCATCTTCTTTAATTATCTTTTTATTTCCCATAACAAAAAAAGTAATAACAACAAAAATTATTACTACTATTATTAATTTTTTCATTAGCTTCACCAATTAATTATATGAAGCCAAAAATGATTTATTCTATTTATCTTGATTGTCTATATCGGTGATAAACATACTATCACCAAAGGAAAAGAAACGATATTTTTGTTCTACGGCTTCCTTATAAGCAGCTAAAACTTTTTCTCTTCCTGCTAAAGCGCTAACTAACATAACGAGAGTTGACTTTGGTAAATGAAAATTAGTGATTAAATTCTCAACTATTTTGAACTTATATCCTGGGTAGATAAAAATATCTGTCCAGCCACTACATTCTTTTAGATGGCCATATTTATTCATGACCGTTTCCAAAACTCTTACCGTAGTAGTACCAACTACTACTATTTTTTTATTATTTTCTTTAGTTTTATTAATGATATCAACCGTATTTTTACTTATAGAATAGTATTCACTATGCATTTTGTGTTCTTCAATATTGGAAGTGTTGACTGGCCTAAAGGTACCTAAGCCAACATGTAAAGTAACACTTACTATATTGACTTTTTTCTTTTTTATGTTTTCTAATAATTCTTCAGTAAAATGTAATCCTGCCGTAGGAGCAGCTGCACTACCGATCTCTTTAGCATACACTGTCTGATATCTATTCTGATCTTTTAACTCTTCATGAATATAAGGAGGAAGTGGCATCGTTCCTAACTTATCTAATATTTCATATAAAATACCATCATAAATTAATTCCATATGTCTAATACCATCTTCATAAATACCTACACATTTAGCTTTCAATAAGCCATCGCCAAAAGAAATAACCGAACCTAATTTTACTCTTTTAGCAGGTTTAGATAAACACTCCCAAGTATTATCATTAATATTTTTCAATAATAATATTTCAATTACAGCATTAGTATCTTCCTTAGTACCAATTAACCTAGCTGGGATAACTTTAGTATCATTTACTACTAACGTATCACCTTCATTTAAATAATTAATAATATCATGAAAATGTTGATGTTGCACTTTTCCTGTTTTTTTATCTAATACTAGTAGTCTTGATTCATCTCTTTTGGCTAAAGGAACTTGAGCAATTAACTCTTCAGGTAATTCATAATCAAAATCTTCTAATCTCATGCTTCATCATCTTCCTGTTCCAAATCAAACAAAGTTCCTTGTCTATTATTAATATTTAAATGTTTATATCCTAAATCTGTAAGCATTCTACCACGAGGAGTACGTTTAAGCAATCCTCTTTGTAATAAGAATGGTTCACATACATCTTCAAGAGTCGATACTTCTTCACCAATCATACTAGCTAATGCTTCAATTCCGACTGGACCACCATTAAACTTAAAGGCTATTGTCTTTAATAATAAATAGTCAGTCTCATCTAGTCCCATTTCATCAACTTTTAATTTTTCTAAAGCCATCTTAGTAAGTTCTTTCGTAATAACTCCATCACCCATAACTAAAGAGAAATCACGAACACGTTTTAATAAGCGATTGGCAATTCTAGGAGTCCCTCTACTTCTACTAGCAAGTTCTCTAGCCGCATCATCTTCTATTTCCACTTCTAATACTTTAGAAGTCCTTTTAATAATATCAAATAATTCTTGATCAGTATAATATTGTAATTTAGCAATAATACCAAAACGATCTCTCAAAGGACTAGTTAAATCTCCCGCCCTAGTAGTAGCACCTACTAAAGTAAATGGTGGTAAATTAATTTTAATATTTCTACTATTACCTTCACCACCAACAATAATATCTAAAGTAAAGTCCTCCATTGCTGGATATAATATCTCTTCAATATATGATGGCATTCTATGAATTTCATCAATGAATAAAACATCACCCGGCTCCAACGAAGAAAGAATAGCTGCTAAATCCCCTGATTTTTCAATAGCAGGACCACTAGCTGTCTTAATGTTAGTACCTAATTCATTGGCAATAATATAAGCAAGTGTCGTTTTTCCTAAGCCTGGAGGCCCATACAATAATACATGGTCTAGACTTTCCTCACGCATTTTAGCTGCTTCAACAAAAACTTTAATATTCTCTTTAACATCTGCTTGTCCGATATAATCTTTGAATAAAGTTGGTCTTATTGTCTCTTCTTTAATATCCGTTGCTAATTTATTGCTACTTAATATATCTTCCTTCTCCATATAAACCCCCTACTATTTCAAAAGTAACTTTAAAGCTTCCTTAACTTGATCCTCTATCGATAGTTCATTATTTACCTTAGGTATAATAGTTTTAAATTCTTTTTCTTTATAACCAAGTCCTTTTAATACTTCAATTAATTCTTCATAACTATTATCCTTAAGCTCTAAAGTAGATACTACACCCATTTTTCCTTTTAAATCCAAAATAATTTGTTTGGCAAGTTTATCCCCTATTTTAGGAAATTTCCTTAAATACAATAAATTTTCACGTTCAATAGCATCAATTACTCCCCCAACAGAACCTGTTGCTAAAATAGGTAGTGTCATCTTAGGACCTAATCCTTTAACACTTATAAGTTTCAAAAACAATTCTTTTTCTTCGATGGTCTTGAATCCATATAAAGATAACTCATCTTCTCTTACTAATTGATATAAGTAAACTTTATATTCACTACCTTCCTGAAAAGAATATGGATTAGGTGTATATATAATATAACCTATACCACTACATTCTAATACTATATAAGTACTGTTAACATTAGTTACTTTTCCTATAATATAATCGTACATATCTTCACCTTCTTAAATATTATAACATGCTATACGAAAGGGAACAACTTGTTTCCTTTTATGAATTAACAAATGTTGCCACGGTATTAGCGCTATAAGTAATAAAGCTATTACCTAATTTATCATGATATTTAATATAACCCCTTGCAAAATAATGTTCCATGCTCTTAATATCTGTTTTACGAATAGCAAAAATATTACCTAATTCACAACTATTATTAGATTTACCTATCATAGCACCTCTAGTATCTAAATCAATATTAACATTAGTAGCGTTATTATTTTTTACTATTACAGCCCCACACTCATCAACTATATAATTACTATTATCAGGATATATTGTCATCAAATTCCACATTAAATATTTTTTATCATTGTCCATAACGACACTAGCATCATCATTAATAACAATAGTAGGTTTTGAATCAAAAACAATATTTTGACTAGAATAATTACCACTCTTATTGATTACACCAGCCACATAACTCTTATTATAAATAACAAAGCTTCCATAATATAATTTATCATCTTGTGAAGGGAAAGAAATATAACGGAACATTCCATTAAGATCTTTAGCATATTCAGAAGATATAACTTCATTATTATATTTTAAGACTCCATTATTAATAGTTACTTCTTTATTATAAATATTAGTATCTATTTTTGTAATCATATCACTATATATTTTATGAACATCCGCTTTAAATTCATATTCTACTGTTAAATCTCCAGATACAGGTATAAGTAAAATATTCTTATCATCTTCTTTAGTATCACTACTTACTTCATAAATAGTACCATCTACATATAAGCTATCAATGTTAGGAATTCTATTGATATTAGTTAAGTTACTCTCTCCAAAAACAATAGAATCGATATTTAATTCTTTTTCGTTAACAATAGGTATTCCTCTTTTTGAAGTATCAATACTTGCAAAATAATAATCATAATATGTACCTTTATTTACTACGATTATGTAACTATAACCATCTTTGAAAGAGCCGTATGGCGAAGGTTTATTGACATTTAAATTAGATAATGGCACTAGTAAAGCTTGATTATTAATAGGAATCTGCTTATATTCTAATTTATTAATTGATGTTTTTACATTCTCAATATATTCCTTAGCAATTTCTATATATTTTTCTTTTTTATTGTTACTAACATATGTCGTAATTTTAGGAATAACTAATATGCCAATTATACCTATAATGAATATAATTGACAATAATTTTATTTTTATAATTCCTCGATTATTCATTATATCACCCTTTTTACCCTTTTATTTCAAAATGATTTCCTGAGTCTAAATATAAAATACCTTTTTTGCCATCTAAATTTGGATAAATTTCATTATATTTATTAATAAGATTAAATCTCGTTATAGTTACATATACATAATTGCCGTCATTCATATACAACAAAAATCTTTGTTTATCATAATCGTTAGGGCTATATTCTATCTCTGATATTTCATTTCTAATTGAAACTGGTACTTCTTGCATACATTTAATAAATGCACTATAAACTGTATCTGGAACATAGTTTAATAGAATTGGTATCCTGTGGGCAGCATCTTCTAAGGATATTTCTTTATCGATATCAACTACCACTTTATTATCACTAGCTTTTATAAATAATAAGTCGTATTCTTCGATCTCAATGTTTACTACCGCCAATAAGCTTTTTGTTACTTTTACATTTTTTACATAAGCATTTTGTTTTATTTTTTTCTTAATATGTGATGATGTAGTTTTTAAAAAACTAGGATAATTTTTAATACCTGCTAGTTCAATTATTTGTTCATCAGATAGTAATTTATTACCAGATATGTAAATATTTTTAATAGGGATTTTCAAAAAAAAGGATACAAGAAAAAACGCTATTACGATGAATAGTAAAAAGATTAAAAAAGGAATTATTTTTATTTTGGTTTTTTTCTTGATCTTTTTAGACATATTCTACTCCCAATTTACAAATTCTTGCTCTATTTTTAAATCAATATCATATCTATCTTTAACAGCCTCTTTAGTAAATTCAATTAATTCTTTAATGTCGCTTGCTTTGGCATTACCAATATTAATAATAAAGTTAGCGTGTTTCTGGCTTATTTGTGCCCCACCCTTAATTAAGCCTTTCAAACCAATATCTTCGATTAGCTTACCAGCAAAAACATCTTCTTTAGGATTACGAAAGACAGAGCCCGCTGAAGGATACTCTAGAGGTTGAGATTCAATACGTCGCTTTTTTCTTTCACTATTTACTTTATTAATCTCTTCCTTATTACCGTGAACTAAGCCAATCGTAGCTTCCAAGCAGATATAATCTCTATGAGTTTGAAAAAAAGATGAACGATAATGGAAATTAAGTTCTCTATTAGCCATAGTAATTACTCTATAATCTGGAGTTAATACTTTAACTTTTTTAACAATGTATCCCATATCGCTTTTATATGCTCCAGCATTCATGTAAATAGCTCCACCAACTGTACCAGGAATACCAGAAGCAAACTCTAATCCTGCCAAAGATTTCTTGGCAGCCAAAAGTGATAATTTCATTAAAGAGTAGCCGGCTTCAACTCTAATAACTGTATCTTTGATTTCAATATTATTAAAGTTATCTAATTTTATAATAACGCCAATATACTCTTTATCACTAAATAAAGTATTAGAGCCATTTCCTAAAACTTTATATTGAATATTGTTAGTTTTTAAATATTTTAATAGTTTGATAAGATTTTTGGTATTATCTGGGTAAACGAAACAACTAGCTATTCCTCCCACTTTATATGTTGTATGATTTTTTAAGGGAACTTTTTCTAAAACCTTACCAACATTCATGGCTTTTATTTTTTTTATGTGCTCATTCATAATGATCCTCATCTACTAATTCTTTTATTATCGAATATATTTTAGAAGCACTATTTTTTACTCCTAAACTTTCACTATTCTTTTTCATTATATCATACTTTTGAGAATCTTTTAATATATCATTGATAGTTTTTATAAGTAAATTACTATTTAGATTATCTTCTTCAATAATAATAGAAGCATTCTTTTTTGCTAATACTAAGGCATTTTTATATTGGTGATTATGAGTTACATAAGGAGAAGGTATTAAAATACTAGGAATACCAAGTGCTGTAACCTCAGCAATAGTTGAAGCCCCTGCTCTAGTAACAATCAAATCTGTTTTCTTCATCACACTCAACATATCATCTAAATATGGTACAACTTTAACATTTTTAGGAATATTAGAAATATTTTTATACTCATCATAATAACTCTTTCCCGTTACAAATAATACTTCATAATCTTCATCTTTAAAATTAGGCAATATTTCATGGAACTTATTATTAACTGTCATACTGCCTAGGCTACCCATTACAATTAAAACTAATTTTTTCCTATTAGAAAGATCATATTTACTCTTAAGAACTGGCTTAGCACTTATAACTTGTTCACTACGAGGGTTACCTGTAAAAATAGTTTTTTTAGGGTCAAAATATTGAATGCTATCTTCTAATGAAACTCCTATTTTATCAGCTTTTTTACCTAATATTTTATTTGATAAACCAGGAATAGAATTCTGCTCATGTATAAAGGTTTTAATACCAAGTGAATGTGCAACCTCAATGACTGGTAACGTAATATAGCCACCTATTCCCAAAACAATATCTGGTCTAAATTCTTGCATTATTTTTTTTATTTTCTTTTTAGCATTTAAATAATTTTTTAATACTTTAATATTTTTAAAAGGATTCTTACGATTTAACCCCATCATTTCTATACCTATATATTCAATTCCTTCGTTAGGTATAATTGTTGACTCCATTCTATCGGTAGTACCTATATATAAAATATCACAATTACGATCCATTTCTTTGATTTTAGATATAATAGCTAAAGCTGGGTAAATATGGCCACCTGTACCACCAGCACTTACAATTACTCTCATCTAATCACTTCCTATTATATATTATACCATATAGAAGATGATGACAAAAGAAAAAAGAAATTACCGAAGCAATTTCCTTTTTAATAGATATTTTTTATTATTAAATTGGATTACCATCTTTATCAACAAGGGTCCATCCCAATTCTGGATTAGTTTTTCCAATACACTGAGTAGCGCCACTTGAATATGTCTTGGTTGAAGCATCACATATTTCGCTGGAATAGCCGCCTACATGTATCCCTGCCTCATATCCTCCACCGTGAATTGGACACCACTTAGCCTTAGGCAAACCACATATTTCACATGTTTGATAGTACATAGGTATTCTTTCATTAGGATGATCAAGTCTATAATAACTAGTCATACACGCTTGATACTCACACGCACCAGTTTCACCAGTACAACTACACCAATGATAATTTGCTTTACGCTGTGCTGTTGTTAAGTAACCACCACCATGCAAGGTGTGATAATCCCATAAGTTCCATGCACTTAATATAGAGTTAGTACTACTATCTAGGTGGGTATCCTTCTGCCTTGTATTATAAACATGAGGATGTGTATCCCAATGGGCATATAAAGTATGATCGTAATCTTTTTTTACTTGACTACTGCTTTTTACCAATTCGCCACCAACACTTTCTGTATACCAACCAGCAAAGATATAGCCTGTCGATATAATTAATCTTCCTGTATCACTTAATTGATTTACAACTGGCGTAGGTAATTCGCCATAAGTAGCTTTATATATTACAGTAATAGGATTAGGCGTTATTGTTATTTTATCCTTTAATTCTTTTCTATCATCAGCATTGGTAATATTAGCATCAAATGTTACAGTAATCTCTTTAGTTGGCTCTACCGTATATCCATATCCCCCGCTACCGCCAGCATTATTTACCCATTGAGCATATAACGTGTGGTTAGCGGGATTAGTGACTGGCGTTGTTTTTTGTATCATTGCACCACCACTTTTTGCTGTGAACCATCCATTAAATGCAAAACCTTTTCGTTCTGGTATTGGTAAATTTCCATATCTTGCATAGTATTTTCTAATAACAGTTGTAGGATATACCGTACCATTATTAGGATCAAGGGTAATTGTTATATCCGCTGGGTCCCAACGTGCATACAAGTAATGATCGTGATCTATAGCTACTGTATCTTTATCACTTACCTGGTTACCACCACTACCTTGAGTATACCAACCATTAAATTTATATCCATATTTATATGGCATTGGTAATGATCCATATTTGGCTCCATACGTTACTTTTTTAGAAGCCGGTGTTACTTGACCACCAGTTGGATCAAAAGTTACAATTAAATCTGCAGCTGTCCAATGGGCATATAGAGTATGACTATTGAGAACCGTATCAGTAGGTTGTTTTTCCCTTCCACCACTTATCGATGTAAACCACCCATCAAAATAATATCCTTTTCTAGTAGTCTCTGGGAATTCCCCATACCTTGAACCCACCGTTACTTTTTTTGTTCTTTCTGTTTCCTTAATATTTCCGCCATTAGGGTTAAAAGTTACAGTAACGGTTTGCCCTGGAGGAGTATATCCACTATTGCCACTAGAACTAGTAAGTCTAGATTCCCACTTAGCATATAGAGTAATACTATTACTACTATCTTTTGGAATTACTAGGTCACTATCTATAACCAGGTCTTGAATTGGGCCATTCTTTGTCTTATACCACCCATCAAATTCATATCCTGAACGAGTAGGTACTGGCAACGTTCCATACGTTGAACCATATTTATACACCTTACTAGTTGGGGTAACTGATCCACCATTAGCATTAAAAATTACAGTAACATTTTTGACTGGGGTGCTGGAACTACTTTGACCACTAGAACTAGTAGTCTTTGATTCCCATTTAGCATATAGAGTAATACTATTACCTGTTGTGGTTACTAGGTCACTATCTATAACCAGGTCTTGAATTGGGCCATTCTTTGACATATACCATCCCTTAAATTCATATCCTGAACGAGTAGGTACTGGCAATGTTCCATACTTAGAACCATATTTATACTCTTTACTAGTTGGGTTAACTGTGCCACCATTAGGATCAAATTTTACTGTTATAGTTTTAACTTCCCAACGAGCATATAACACATGATCGCTTGCCCTATTTACCGTGGTACTAGAAGTTATCTTATCACCACCGCTACCTTGAGTATACCACCCTTGAAAATCATAGCCTGTTTTTGTCGGATCTGGTAAATAACCATATTGTTTACCATAGGTTACAGTTTTACTAGTTGGGCTAACTTTTCCACCAACAGGTTCGAACGTTACTTTCATGTCAAATGGTTTCCACACGGCATATAAAATAACTGGTTTATCCGCAGTATATGCTTCACCACTTTCATATGTTGCCGATGTAGCAGTTGGAGATGCACTCCATCCCAGAAATTTATAATATTGTCTTTGGGGCTCTACATTAGATAAATATAACTTTTGATTATAAACTTTATATTGGGTTGATGGTGTTCCGCTTCCACCATTAGCATCATACTTTACTTCATACCTCATCGTAAAGACTTTAAATACTTTTTTAACTGTATTTCCAGCTTCATCTGTTACTTTGACCCAAACATAATTGACTGGATCAGTTACATTTTTAGTAAATGTATAACTTAAGTTATAATCCAATTCATCAAATTTAGTATAACTGTTTGGTTCTTTAGTATTACTATTACTGATTCCAAATTCACTAGTTGCTATCCCACTACCACTATAGTCTATACCAATAGTTGCTTTCAATATGGCACTAGTATCACCATTATACAAAGTTGTATATCCTCCGTCAGGATCTAACTCAACTGTTGGTGCTGTCGTATCTACTTTTAGCGCATAGGCTTCTGTTTCATCACTAATATTGTTTTCATTGGTTACTAATCTAAATTTTATTTCTCCCTCAAAGTCATTTGGGGCAGCCACTGTACAAGTTGTACCTGTTAACATTGTACACGTTATCTTTTCCCATTTACCACTTACATTCCATTCATAATGTTTTAGGCTAGTACCTGTTCTTGAAAAAAAATTATCATTTATATCTAATGTAATTATAGCTTTATTGGTCCAACCTCCATTATAGTCTTCTCCTTTACTATTCTTTATCGTTACTTTAGGAGCCTTATGCTTATATACTGTTGCTGTTAGTGTAACTATCTCCCCATTCTTTGAATAATAAAGGGTCATCTTCTTTTCATTATTACTATCTAATACTGGTGTAGTATCTAGCTCATTGATATTATTTGGTAGTATACTTTCTCCTGTCTTCTCAGCTATTACTACCCGATCTAACTCTTCACCTTTACTATTTCTCTTTACTACATTTAATCCGTTCTTTAATTTTTCCCTTAATATTTCCCTTGAGGTATTATAATAAAAATAAAATCCATCAACTCTTCCAAATTCATAACTTATATTATCATTATTTAACCAAGCTGCATCACAATACTTATTTTCAGTTTCATAATCATCAGAAGCACATTTTAAGCACGTATGATATTCATAATCATTATTACCTTTGTATATGATGATTGTATAACTGTTACTACAAGTCTTTCCATGATAATCTTTTACTTCATCAATATAATTTTTGGCTACTAAGGTTGTGTTTGTTTCTACATGATCAGCATATAAAGTATCTGTAGGTCGATATATTCTATTATCATTATAATAGTTTTTAGCTGCCTCAGTTACTGTCCCTTCCAATTTATCATAATATTTTATACGGAATCCTGCCATTATCCTCGATACAGATGGTATTGCTATCAATGCTAAAACTCCTAATATAGCTATTACAGCTATAATTTCTATCAAAGTAAAACCTTTTTTATTACCTAAAAATCTGATTCCTTTATTTTTCATAACCTCATCATATCCTTTTACCATTAAAGTAATTTTATCATAATAATTAAAAAATGTATATAATAACATTTTTTTAACAAACATTTTTTTAACAAGAAAAGAATTAAAATGAAATACAAAAAACATATTTCATTTTAATTCGCGCCTTTCGGCCATTACCATAATTTGGTATACTTATATCGTGATGTATATGTATGAAATAGTAGAATGGTATAATGCTCATTTTTATAAAGATAGAACTATCAAGTTTCGTCTTAAAGATATTTTTTCTGATCATTGGGATAATTTTGTCAGAGAAAACCCTAATCTAAATATTAGACCTGTTGTTCATAAAGAAGTGAATCGCATGATTTCTTGTCGTACTTCTGAATTAGGTTACTCTGTCTATGAATGTCCTGACTGTGGTGAAATTAAATTCTCCTACCACACCTGTAAATCTAGATTTTGTCCTTCTTGTGGTAACAAATATGTCAGAAAAAGAACGGAAGCCATTCTTCAAAAATGTTATAACTGTAAACATCGCCATATTGTTTTTACTATTTCTGATTATCTGTGGGATTTCTTCCGTAAAGATAGAAAACTTATTGACTTACTTTTTCAAGCTATTTCTAAAACTATTCTTTCTTGGTTTGCTGATAAATCTAAAATAGAACATTATATTCCTGGTATTATTGCTGTCTTACATACTTATGGTAGAGATATGAAATGGAATCCTCATATTCATACTATTGTTACCGAAGGTGCTATGGGCAATCTTAATATCTTTAAAAAATTTGATTTTATTTCATACGATGCTTTAAGAAAACGTTTTCAAAAAATTCTTCTAGATTTATTAGAAAAAAAGATTGACTCTAAAAGTTTTAAACAACTTAAAAACTTTATTTATAAAAAGTCTAATAAAGGTTTTTATGTTTATGCTGAAAAAAAGTGTACCCAATCTACTCAACATATGATTGAATATGCTGTTAGATATACTGGTAAACCCGCTATGGCTGAATCTAGGATTTTAGATTATGATGGTGAATATATAACTTTCTGGTATCAAAGACACGAAGATAATAAGATTGTTAAAGAAAAAATTCATGTCTATGAGTTTTTTAAACGTTTGATTATTCATATTCCTGATGAAAATTTTAAAACTGTTAGATATTATGGAATATATTCCAAAAAACACAAATTTCATGATAAAATGATTATGTTAATCAAACATCAAACTCATAAATTAAGAAATTCTCTTAATTCTTGGAGAATGATGATATTAAAAGACTTTGATATTGATCCCATTCAATGCCCTAAATGTGGTAACCAAATGAAATGGCAATATCGAGTCTGCTAGAAAGGTTGTGTTATTATCATTAAATTTGATTTTTCTACTATACCTATACCACTTAGTGGAAAAATAGTAGAATATATTTGTCCTAAATGTAAGGTAGAATTTGAAGCACCCCTTGAAATGGTTCTAGAATTTGAACAAGAAGATATGTTTAATAATCTTCCTGTTTCAACTCCACCCTACATTACTTGTCCTAAATGTAAACATAATAAATGTGTTCCATTAGACTATATATCTAAAAGAGGTTATCACCATAAATATAATAAATGAAAATTTTAAATTCATAATATTATGAATTGTTTTGGAGTGACTTAAATGTCACTCCTTTATTTTTTATATCGTTCTTTATAAGGAGAAAATTCCTTATAAACAAAAAAACTGTTGTTTTTTCAAACAACAGTAATTAATTTATTATTTTTTTACCTTTGCACCAGAACTAAATACATCATCCCATTTAACAGATTCATATTCATATACTGGCATATCAATTTCTGGTGGTATCCAAGGTTCTTCATCAGGTGATTGATAATTAGGATCAAGATTTGGATCATAGTTATTATTTTGATTATCGTTATTATTGTTTTGATTGTTATCAGTTGCTGGAGTATCAGTTTTATTTGTGTCATCTTCTTGTTTGTTATTATTAGTGTCATCAACTACTATAGTTGATTTATTTTCTTCTTCAAACTTTTTAGCAGCTTCTTCTGCACTCTTTCTTAGTTGAGCTCCCATTGCTTTAGCATTTTTAATTTCATTATCAAATTCACCATTAGCAACATCATTATAATATTGATTAACAATATCATCTTGCCAATCATTACCATGCTTAGTTAATAAATATTCTTTTGAATCATTATCTAAGCTATCCAAACGTCTATAAATTTCATCGTCTTCTTTATCTAAGTAATTTTGATATTGGCTATCATTATGATTAATATCAAATGAACCATCACCAAATGCCGTTTCATGCGCTACCACATTAAACAATGACATATCTTTAGTATTAATAACTTGGTTATTATAAGGATTAGTTATAGATCTCTCATATTTACCAATTGAAGCATTTTCAATATAGTTATTAGCATCTTTAATTCCTGCTAATTGGAAGTATTCATATAAATCATCAAGTTTCTCTAGAATTTCTTCTTCTTTTGCAACTTGTTCTTGTTCTTCTTTAGTTAAATCTTCTTTTTGAACTACTTCTTCTTTAGTCTCGGTCTTTTCATCAACTTTTTCACCAACTTGAGGAATAACTTTATCTTTTTCCTCTTGTGGTAAATTATTGAATTTATCCTTATCTACTACTATATCACCATCATCATCAGTACCAGCTACTACATCTTTAGCAGTATCATCTAAATTATCAAATTTATCTTTTGCATCTTCTTTTACAGGTACTGGTAAAAATCTATTATTTATAAGTGCTATAATATCATCATGACTATTATAATCTAAACCATTGTTAGTCATTGAAACTATCTTACCCAAAGTTTCTGTTCTCTTAGCTAATTCTGCTTTAGTATCAGCATACTTTTCAGTATCACTGTCTAAAATAGCTAATTTTATTTCTTTATATCTATCAAAACTATTCATTCTTTCTGTTAATTCAACTAGTGATTTATAACATAAACTTTTTTGGTTTAATTCCTCAGACATTACAAATGTTCTATCTTCTAATACAGACTGTAATATATCACTATCAGCTATTAACGTTGCTCTTTGAAGCCCTCCTTCAATAGCAGCATCGCCATATTGTGTTTTTTCAGCATCACTTACACTGTGAACTTCGTTATAATCTGGAACATTTCTAGTAGCTAACATATTACCATAATGGAACGCCGTAGCCATTCTTGCCACATTATCATTATTAATATCAGCATATGATCCAGTCATTCCTTCATATGTAAAGTCATAGTATAAAGCCTTTAAAACAGCATCTGAAGTTGCAATTGAAGGATTTTTATTAAATTCTAATACAACATTTTCATGTTTTTCAAAGAATTCTCTAGCATTACTATCTTCAATCAAACTAGACATTCCACTTGGCATTGTTGCATTCATGCCATAAGTAGCTAATTTTAAGTATACGGTATCCATGGCTTTATCAATGCTAGTAGCATCAAGGGATAAAGAACCTATTTTAGATGTTGTTCCAAAAATATTGAATAATTGTTCAGGAGTATAATTATTGAAAGCAATCTTGGCTGCAATCATTTCTTCAGCTGTAAATTGTAAATCAGTTTTATCTGTTTCTAATTTAAAACTATTTGGATTAGTTAAATTACCATTAACATTTAATAAAGAATCTAATACATCATTAAAGAATGCTTTGCCTTCACCATTCAAGGAATTAATAAGTTCTCTTATTTCATTAACAGTAGCATTTTGATTATTGTTGTTATTTGTATTATTGTCGTTATTTGTATTATTATTATTTTTAACAACGTCATCATCACCGACTATATTAGATATAGCAGCAATAGCACCCAATCCTGCTGCAACAGCTCCAGCAGCAATTAAAGTATTTCTAACTGGATGACTATCTTTTTCACCATCTATAATCCCATCTTCAAACACATCACCATTGTCAAATTCATCATCAGTATTAGTATCAGATGGATCGGTAGGATTTAAATGCTCATCAGAAGTATCAATATCAAATGGATCAGTAGGATCTAAATGTTCATCATCCCCATTATTAGTGGAAATATCTACTGTCTCATTACCAACAGCGAATTCATTTTCAACTTTATATTTAGAGCTATTTTGTACATCAAATACACCCATTTTCTGCGCATTATCAAATACTTCAGCATCATTATTTCCCTCTACACCACTTTTCCTTAGGTAGGCGTTGATTGCACCACTACTATATTTGTTAGCATCATAAGGTTCATCGACTAATACACTCTTATTCTCCATGTCCATAATATATATTCTGTCATAATGTACTTCACCATCTGTACCTTCGGCGTAAGTTAAAACTATTTTATACTTATTTTTATTTTCTTCCATCAGTATCACTCCTTAACTTACTAATCTCTTATTACCGGTCATTTTATATCCCGCATCAAGTAAAGTCTTATCATTATAAGAACTCCATTTAATATCTGTATAAGCTGCATTTAATAATGAACGATATTTAATTCTGTAAGTATATACTGTCTCTTCTACACGAATTTTCTCGTATCCTGCAATATCTTTAAATACATTGAATACTTTAAGTGTTTTTTGCTCATAGTTTGAACATTTAACAGATACACCAGTTGTTGATGAAGTAATTACATCTTCATTAACAGTAGATACTTCTCTTCTATATTTCTTCCATAATGTATATCCAGGTGTTGTTGTACAACTACCATTACAATCATCAGTTTCAATATTAACTAATTCATACTTAGTATTTAAAGTATCAGTTGGTAATGATGAGCTAGGGAATTGTACATATCCGATGAATTCCCAACCATCTGTTATTTTTATTGCATAAGTTGTAGTTGAATTTGTTTGACTACGATAATAATTATATCCAGCACATACTTTTATAGGTACACTATCAGATTCGATTAAACGATTTACATAAATAGCATTTCCCATCTTGTATTTATATACAGTGTTTTTACCTAAATCTTCAGTAAATGATAATCCGTCACTAGATAATCCCCATTTAGGAGCATTATTTGGATTATATTCTTTTGTAGTCCAATCTCCCCAATTGCTATAACTAGCTGCTATTTGTTTAGAATACTCATATTCATAGGTTTGAGCTACTTTTGTAAATGTTACATTACATGTATTAGTATTTCCAGCATTATCTTTTACAAATCCTCTTATATTATGAGTTCCATTATTTGTAATAGTTAATCTATCACTGTTATTGTAAACTGCTGTAGCTGTTGCAGAAATTCCATATGCACCAACACCACTAGTAGCATCAGTTCTATCTTTGAAACCAACAATTACATTGCTTGTATAATTACCACTATTATTTTTAGTACCACTTAATACTACTAAATTACAATTTGGTTTAGTTGCATCTTTCTTTACTGTAATACTACATGTTGCGGTATTACCATTTGAATCTTTTACATAACCTTTAATAACATAATTTCCATCATTACTAACTGTATATGTTGTTTTATTGTCATAAGTTGGGCTAGTACCCAAACCAAATGAAGTTATTGTTGCTCCATTAGTTGTTGTTTTACTTTTGAAACCGATAACAATGTTACTCGTGTACCAACCGTTTTCTCCAAGTGTTCCATTTGTTACTGCTAGGCTACAAGATGGTGTAGAACTAGTTGATGTAGCATTTCTTGTCACTGTAATGTCACAAGTTTTAGTATGTCCAGCAGCATCTTTTACATATCCATATACTTTTGTTGTTCCATTTTTATTAACTGTATAACGTTCAGCTTTATTATAAGTTGCATTTGCTTGAGTACCTAATCCGAATGTAGCTACACCGCTAGTAGCATCGGTCTTAGAAGCAAATCCAATTACTACATCGCTTACATAACTACCATTATTAGAAGTACTACCACTTAATACTGTTAATCCACATGATGGAGCTACAGTATCCTTTTTAATATCAATACTACATACAGCAGTCTTACCATTTGAATCTTTTACATATCCATATACTTTTGTTATACCTTCTTTGGTAACTGTATAAGAATCTTTGCCATCATAATTACTACTTTCACCTATTCCAAAATTAGTAATTTTAGCACCATTAGTAGATGACTTACTCTTAAACTTAACAACTACATCGCCTACATACCATCCGTTTTCTCCAGCTTTACCGCTAGATACCACTAATGAACATGATGGGCCAGTCACAGTGCTTACACCGCCAGTATTATCTTCTGGATCTTTTCTCTTTTCACATACATCGGTTGTACAATAAGAATAGCATCCTAAATATACAACGATTTCATCTTCTTGACCTTTACATTTCAAATGAACAGTAAGTAAATACTCTGTTTCAAGTTTTTCAAGTGTTACATATGATTTCTCTGTATCGCATGTATCACCATTCTTATCTGTAAAAGGTAAAAGTAATTTTAAGTCTAACATATCTTGTAAAGTTAAAGTTACTTTATCTCCTACTTTTTGTGGCAATCTCTCAGTTGTAAAATAATCAATTGCTGCATCTTTCATAGTTTGCACATTAGCATTAAATATAGTATTATTGATTCCTTTCATATTTGGTATTGGTAATAACCATAATAAAAGTAATACAAATATTATAATTAATACTAGTTTAATTAGGAAATCTCTTATAGGAAATCCCTTTTTTTCTTCATATTCTGTATACATCAATATACCCCCCTAACGTTATGTTGCATATTATAACCTATTTCTTCTGTTTTGTCAACTTTTTGACCCAGTCTAACCAAGGTGCATCCAGGATTAAACATATCTAATCCAAACTCTACTACTTTGTTATTGTTTTTTAGCACTTTATGCACTTCCTTCTTTAATATTCCTTCTCCAATGCCATGGATAATAGCAAGTTCACTTTCTCCAAGTTTATAATTATATTCTAAAAACTCTGTTACTAATATTCTAGCACTATCGCGATCTTCACCATGTAAATCAAGCTTAGGTAGATTTTCGCGGTTTATTACACTGATCATATTTGCCCATAACCTCATCTAAAGTTGGAATCGAATATTGACCACCAACCTTAGTTACTGACAAAGCCCCAGCAATATTAGCTATTTTCAAAGTTTTTATCATATCAAATTTATTAGCAATCGAATACGTAAAGGCTCCATGGAAAATATCCCCCGCGCCAGTCGTATCTATGGCCTTCATTTTTAATGTGGGTACTAATTTGTATCCATTATCATATACAAAACATCCCTTATCTTCTAATGTTATAATTATTTTATTTTTAAAATCTTTTTGTAATGCCGTATAAATAGCAATTAGGGATGTTAAATCATTAAAATTTACTTTTCTTTTAGTGTATTCTTCTGCAAAATCTTTAGAACAAACTATATAATCGACCATTTTGGCTAGTTCAACGGTAGCTTCTTTCAAAGATCCAGCATCGATTATTTTTATAGCTTTAGGATTTTCTTTTATAATTTTAGTTGCAAATTGTTTTTCATAACCATCTAATAGAATTACATCGAATTTATCATTTGTACTCGTATTTTCTAATACTAACTCTTTATCTCTATTAGTAATAATTGTTCTACTACCTATCGTAGTATTAACTATAATATAACTAGAAGTAGTCCTACAATTATCTTCTTTCTCTAAATATTTGGTATTAACACCAATATTATCTAACTCTTCCTTTATTCTATCACCATAATAATCATTTCCAACTACACCCGCGAAATAAGTCTCAATACCCCATTTAGCCAATAAATAAGCACAATTACAAGCACTACCACCTATACATTCTATCTTATCCATTGACCTTGTCTTTTTATTCTCAATTGGAAAGTGATCTATCGGCAATGTAATGTCATAAGCTGCTTGACCAATACATATTGCTCTCATACCTTATCACCTTATTTAATTATAGCAAAATAAATTTAAACTTAAAAGTCTTTTTTATCATTTATTTCCCTTTTTTACTATCCTTTACTATTTCTTCATCTAAAGTCCACACACCATCATCATTTTGGCCATATGTTTTAGCATCTTTTTTTAAAGTAACTAATACACGTACTCCATAAGCGCCAACATGGTCCGTAGCAACTGTACCGCCTTCAGTGACATACCACATATAATAGCTTCCGTTTTTAGTAGCTAACCAATATGGATTGCCAACATTAATCAATTCATCATCAATTTGTTTCCAACTAGTATCGTCTTTATAATAAAAATCAATATCTTCTTTAGACAATATCTTTACACTATCGCCAAATTTAGAATCTAAGAAATAATCAAAATTAATATTTTCAGCATTACCACTCAAAATATTGACACTCTTATCATTAGTACCACTGCCATAACCATGATAATAACACATTGATATTCCAGATTGAATCAAAGTAACTGCTCCATCTGTAACTGCAAAAACACGCCACCCAGGATTTTCAATATCATTATAACCACAAGTAACACCTAAAGTTCTGCTTACGCCTAGACTATATCCCCCAAAAGTATAAGCTTTACTACGATTAGGAATAGCAACATCTTCTTCCCAAACACCTGCATCATAATCTACATAATCACCTATTTGAACCTTTTCACTAAGTAAATATAAAACTGGCTTTTTTTCGAAAGAAATAGTAATTACTCCTCCCCCAATTAAAGCTAATAATATTCCCAGTAAGATAAAAATAGTTGATACAATAATGATAACAATAGCAGCTCTATCTTTTTGATGCTTGCTCTTTTTTTCTTTTTTTATTGCTTTTTTCTCTTCCTTTTTCTCTTTTTTTGTTGCTTTCTTCTTCTCTTTTTTTTCTTTTCTTTTATCCTTCTTACTTGCTTTTTTATTGGCACTAGTATTTTCATTCAAAAATTCAATAGTGTCATTTTCCTCTACAGATTTTACTTTTTCATTTTTATTCTTTTTTGATTTCATAACAATCCCACCACTCTACTATTTAAATTTTATCATTTATATAAAATAAGAGCAAGAAAAAACAACATTTTTATTTGTTGTTTCTTCTTTTTATTTTATGCCCCATAACATAATATTTAACTGGCAATTAATACTATCTTTTTCTGCCTAAATCTTTTTGATCTTTATACTCATTTACTAAATTAAATAATTCATTAAAAACAGTACACCTACTCTTAAAATCTGAATTTATTTTAACACCAAGATTACTGTTAGATTCAAATGGAATTACCGATAAATCTATTCCATCACTTATATCTTCTATTTTGGTAAAATAACGAATAAATATATCTGTTATATTATTTTGAATTCTATCTTGTTCATTATCTAAATCTAGTAAGATAAGATTGGGATTTACTTTAGCCCTGTTATAATTGGCAATTTTTTTAGCATTCCATCTTTCTACACAAAAAGGAACCATTTCTATTTCTTCATCGCTACACAATGATAATGTTAACATAAATGCCAAAAAGTAATTTTCTGGAGCGCCTTTTAATTTAGCAATTAATCCTTGCCTAATTTGTCTTAAATATGGCTTTTCATCAAGTTCATTATTTTGATCTGTCCCTTGAATGGCATATAAATAGTATTTATCTTTACCCTTCCCTACGTATACTTGTGGCATGGATAAAATATGACCATCATCAAACTCTAAATAACTTTTAAGCCTATATGGGGTTTCATTCCATATCGAACTTTTCTCTTCCATTACGTACATTTTAGCTCCAATACTATCTAAATGTCCTAAACATAATTCTTCTTCCTCTTTAAGAATCTTATTATCAAACATGGAAATCCGTGATTGTAAAAACGCCGTTGGATTGTCAAAATCACTAAAAGTGGCATTGGCAAATAAATTACCAATTATATACTTGGTTATATATTCTTCTTTTAAAATATCTATATTTTCAAAAGGGGAAGCCTCAAGATCATTTAGAAAAGAAAAATCCTCATCACTATAAAAATATCTAGCTTTATTAACATATTCTACCAATAAATCATCAAATAATTGCTTATTAGTAATTTTTAAGGTAGGTATCAAAAGACCTTCGTATGGTAACTCTTCACACTTGCTAATTTCTTGATTATGAACTACTAAATTGAAAGGCATATTAACAGCAAGATAACAATCAATAATACCTTTTTGAGCCTCCAAAACTATTTTATTATAAAAAATATCTAATATTTGCTTATCACGCATATTAATCAACCTCATCTCATATTTATTATAACACACAGAGGAAGAAAAACTTCATCATAATGATGAAGTACAGGCTAATACTTTGTAATCTTAGTCTAATTTAAATATAAATATCTAACTTGATAAGTTCTTTTCACGCATAATTTTATTATTAACTAAATACCAATTAACATTATCATTTTCAATAATTATATGAGGTGAAAATTTTTATTAAACTTTACTTACATTTTTAATTATCAACATCTGATACTATAATGAATTGATTAAATTTAGATAAATTATTCCATCACAGATATATCTCTTTTATCTAAATAAGTAATATATTGTGAATAATTATTTTCTATAAACATAAGTGTTCAAACTCTCTTTCAATAGCGTTTTTATTATATGTTATCATACTTTTTCAAAGTTATTACTCTCAAGCGTAATAAATCTTTATTTTTAAAATTTTACACCCATTATTATCACAAACTATAATCAAAAATATTCTTCTTTGCATAGAAAAAGCTAAGTTTTTTACTTAGCTTTAATTGTTGATTATTTTGCTTGTTTTTCTTTGATTGCGGCTTGTGCAGCAGCTAGACGTGCTATAGGTACTCTAAATGGACTACAAGATACATAGTTCAATCCTACCTTATGGCAGAACTCAACGCTTGAAGGCTCTCCACCATGTTCACCACAAATACCTAATTTAAGATTTGGTCTAGTACTTCTACCTTTTTCAGCAGCCATTTTAATTAACTTACCTACACCATTTTGATCTAATTTAGCAAATGGATCAGATTCATAAATTTTATTTTGATAGTAAGCATCTAAGAACTTACCAGCATCATCTCTTGAGAAACCAAATGTCATTTGAGTTAAGTCGTTAGTACCAAATGAGAAGAACTCTGCTTCTTCAGCAATCTCATCAGCTGTAAGTGCTGCTCTTGGGATTTCTATCATCGTACCAATATGATATTCCATATTAGAATTTCTTTCTTTCTTAACAAGTTCAGCTGTTTCTACTACGATATCTTTAACAAATTTTAATTCTTTTCTTTCTCCTACTAATGGAATCATTATTTCTGGAGTAATATCGTATCCTTCTTCTTCACTAACTTCGATAGCAGCTTCCATTAAAGCACGTGTTTGCATACGAGCGATTTCTGGATAAGTTACAGCCAAACGACATCCACGATGACCCATCATTGGGTTAAATTCATGTAACTCAGCACATTTTTCTTTTAAATGTTCAACAGTTACACCCATATCTTTAGCTAAAGCAACAATATCAGCTTCAGCAGTTGGTAAGAATTCATGTAAAGGTGGATCCAAATAACGTACTGTCATTGGTAATCCCTTTAACTCTTTATACATGCTCTTAAAATCACCTTTTTGAAATGGAATCAATTCATTTAAAGCTTCTTCTCTAGCTTCAACTGTTTCAGATAAAATCATTTTTCTAATTTTTGGAATTCTATCTTCTTCAAAGAACATGTGTTCAGTACGACATAGACCAATTCCTTCAGCTCCAAGTTCTACTGCTTTCTTAGTGTCTCTTGGATTATCAGCATTAGTACGAACAGCTAATTTTCTAAATTCATCAGCCCATTCCATAATTCTTCCAAAGTTTCCACTTACACTAGCTTCTTCTGTTTTAATGTCGCCTTTATAGATTTTACCAGTCGTACCATCCAATGAAATGTAATCACCTTCGTGGAATGTATAACCACCTAATTCAAAATGTTTTTCTTCTTCATTTATCTTAATGTCGCCACATCCAGATACGCAGCAAGTACCCATACCACGAGCTACTACAGCAGCATGTGAAGTCATTCCACCACGAACAGTTAAAATACCTTGAGCAGCAACCATTCCTTCGATATCCTCTGGTGTTGTTTCAAGTCTTACAAGAATAACTCTATCACCTTTACCACCGATACCTTCACGTTTAGCATCTTCAGCTGTAAATACGATTCTACCAGCAGCAGCTCCAGGAGATGCTGGAAGTGCAGTACCAATAACTTCACCATTCTTTAAAGCTTCTGCATTAAAGGTAGGATGTAATAATTGATCAAGTGATTTTGCTTCGATACGAAGTACTGCCTCTTCTTTAGTAATCATTCCTTCATCAACTAAATCACATGCAATTTGGATAGCTGCATGAGCAGTTCTCTTACCATTACGTGTTTGTAAGAAATATAGTTTTCCTTCTTGGATAGTAAATTCCATATCTTGCATATCACGGTAATGATTTTCAAGTTTAGTAGCTATTTCCATGAACTCTTTATAACATTCTGGTAAATCTTCAGCTAACTTAGAAATTGGTTGAGGTGTACGAACTCCTGCAACAACATCTTCACCTTGAGCATTGATTAAGTATTCACCATAAATACCTTTTTCTCCAGTGGATGGATTCCTTGTGAAAGCAACACCAGTACCACTAGTATCACCCATATTACCAAATACCATAGCTTGAACATTTACTGCTGTTCCCCAATCACTAGGAATATCATTCATACGACGATATACGATAGCTCTTGGATTATCCCATGAACGGAATACAGCTTTAACAGCTCCCATTAGTTGTTCTTTAGGATCTTGAGGGAACTCTTCTCCATTCATAGCTTCTTTATATACAGCTTTGAATCTTTTTACTAATTCTTTTAAATCATTAACATCAAGTTCAGTATCATAATGTACACCTTTAGCTTCTTTTACTTCATCAATAATTTTTTCAAAGAAAGATTTAGGTACTTCCATAACTACATCAGAATACATTTGGATAAACCTACGATAAGAATCATAAGCAAAACGTGGATTACCAGTTTTAGCAGCAAATCCTTCTACCGCTTCATCATTTAAACCTAAATTTAAGATAGTATCCATCATACCTGGCATTGAAGCACGAGCTCCACTACGAACGGATACTAATAATGGATCACTATTATCTCCAAATTTTTTACCTTGAATTTTTTCAAGTTCTGCTAGATTAGCATAAATTTCTTTTTGAATCTCTTCTTTGATTTCTTTACCATTATTATAATAATCAGTACAAGCTTCTGTTGTAACGGTAAATCCTTGTGGAATAGGTAGTCCTAAGTTAGTCATTTCGGCTAAGTTAGCCCCTTTACCACCAAGAAGATTTCTCATATCTGCATTTCCTTCTTTAAAGGCATATACATATTTCATAAAATCACCCTTTCAAATAGTTGTAACTAAATTATAGCATACCGCCAAAAAAAGGAAAATATTTTTTTCATTTTTTGACAAAAAAAGACAGGCAACACCTGTCTATGAATAACTATTAAGCTGGAAGATCTTGGACATAAGTTGCTGTAGCTTTAAATGTTTCAGCGGCACTTGGTTTAGCTGTTACATTATTATATGTAATTTTAACAGTAAGTGTCTCTTGACCACCTTCTACTGTACCAGCTTTAGCTTTTAAAGTTGTTCCTTCTCCGGTTGGACTTAAATCAACTTTGTAGTTAGTAGCTGAAGCAAGTGCTGAACTCATTACAAAGTTACTTCTTTTAGCGGCTAAAGTTCCCTCGTTTTTAGCAATAATGGTACACGTTAACACATCACCAGGTGATGACATATTAGCAGTTATTGTAGCTGTAGTACCGCTAACAGCTACTGTTCCACTTGATGGAGCAGCGCTATCTTTGCTAGTAGCTGTACATGTTCCCTTTGTAAATGTTACGTTCCAAGTTGATGCGATAGTTGCAGTACCATTAATTGTTAAATTGGCAGAAAAAGCAGCGAAAGCTATTCCCATTACGGCAATAACCGCAATTAAAGCACCAATTATGATATTGTTATTATTTTTTCCCATAATTATTTTCCCTTTCTATATTATATAGCTTGTACATACGTTGATGTTATTGTGAATGTTGCACTTGTTGAAGTTGGTTGTGTTGTACCAGTATAGTTATACTTAACATCCACTAGAATATTAGCTGTTCCATTTGCTGCAATAGCACTTGTTCCATTTGATGATGATACGGTAACAGCAATCGGGCTACTAGTACCAGTTAGGCTATTAGATACCGTTGATGTTGAATATTTTGCTGCCAATTTACCGGTATTTTTTACTGGTATAGTACATCTTACCACATCTCCTGGTGTATATAAACTAACACTCATGGTAGCAGTAGTTGTTCCAGCTGATGCGGTTGCTGTTCCAGTTGGAGTATCAGCCCCAACAGTAGTAGTAGCTGTACAAGTTCCATTACCAGAGAATGTTACAGCAAATGTACCTGTCGCATTAATGGTACCATTTACATTTAATGTTGCACTAAATGCAGCGTATACTAAAGTAACAACACATAATACTACAAGTAAAGCAACAATTATTACTTTTTTCCTCTCCATATTTTATTTCCTCCTTATTATGTTAATTATATTTTATAATAGTTATAATTTTAATTCAAGGCATAAATATTAATTTGTTAATCCTTTTTAGAAATGTCACCATATCATTAGTTAAAATGTCACTAAACTTGTGTTGTATAATATCTCTTTGGAAAGGAGATATTTTATGTATGCATAATAAAGAATATGCATTAAAACTTATTCAAGATAAACTTAATAGTTTAAATAATTATTCTTATTCTCAAATCGCTTCTTTAACTGGTTTTACTAAAAGACATTTAATTAGATTGTCTCAATCTCTAAATGAAAAGGATATTAATTCTATTTTAGTTCACGGTTTAACAAATAAACCTTCTAATAATTCTCCATCGACAAAGGAAATTGAATTTATTAAGAACTTTAAGAATAAATATCCAGTTATTAGTATACAACAATTTATGGATATTTACCACGAAGATATTATTTTTAATAAGAAGATGATCAATGTAGTTAAAGATAATAATCTTAAAGTTAGAAGTTATTCCTTTTATGAAACTTTATATGAAAAGTTTAATTGGGTTAAACCAATTAAGCATAAATGCTTCAATAAAGATTATGAAACCCATCCATTAAGAGAACCATCTCCTCAAAGAGGCATTTTAATTATGATTGATGGTACACCACATGATTGGTTTCAAAATGGTAGAAAATCTTCCCTACATTTAGCTATTGATGATGCCACTGGGGAAGCTTTATGTGGTTGGTTTATGCCTACTGAATGTTTAGAAGGTTATGCCCATATGCTTGAAATTTTAGTTACTAAATATGGTATTCCTGAAAATATCTACTGTGATAGGCATACTATACTAATTAATCCTAAGGATGGTGAATTAACTAACTTTGGTCATATGTGTGAAGACTTAGGAATAAATATTATCGCAGCTAATACTGCTCAGGCTAAAGGCAAAGTTGAAAAATGGAACAACACTATTCAAAATAGATTAATCAATGATATTACTAGATATAGCATTAAATCTATAGACGAATTAAATAAATTTTTTAATGATTATTACTGTAACTATCTTAATCATAAATATGCCTATGAACCTAAAGAAGAAGATACTGCTTTTGTTCCTTTGGACAATATAGATTTATCTAATATATTATGTATTAGAGATAAAAGAACTATCCTTAATGGTAATATGATTTCTTGGAATAATAATTACTATCAAATATTGGATAAGGACAATTCTATTAAACAAATTTATAAAGGAAAAGTTCACCTTTGTTTGTTATCTATATTATAAATCGGTGACATTTTAACTAATGTTTAACAGGCATAAATATTAATTATACATTTTTTGACATTCATTTTAAGTTTATTAAACCAATAAAAAAGATAGGCAAAGCCTATCCGTTATAACTATTCAGCTTCAAGGTCTTGGACATAAGTTGCTGTAGCTTTAAATGTTTCAGCGGCACTTGGTTTAGCTGTTACATTCTTGTATTCAATTACAACGCTAAGATTTTCTTGTCCACCAGCTACAGTTCCAGCTTTAGCTTTTAAAGTTGTTCCTTCTCCTGTTGGGCTTAAAGTAACTGTATAGTTAGTAGCTGAAGCAAGAGGAGTACTAAGTACAAAATCACTTCTTTTAGCAGCTAAAGTACCTTCATTTTTAGCAACGATTGTACAAGTTATTTTGTCACCTGGTGAAGACATATTAGCTGTTATAGTAGCAGTAGTACCGCTAACAGCTACTGTTCCACTTGATGGAGCAGCTGCATCTTTAGCTACAGTTGAAGTACAACTTCCAGCTGTAAATGTTACTTTCCAAGTTGATGCGATAGTTGCAGTACCGTTAATTGTTAAATTGGCAGAAAAAGCAGCGAAAGCTACTCCCATTACGGCAATAACCGCAATTAAAGCACCAATTATGATATTGTTATTATTCTTATTCATAAACTAATTCTCCTTTCTATGATATAGCCTGTGTATATTGTGAAGTTATTGTGAATGTTGCACTTGTTGAAGTTGGTTGTGTTGCAGCAGCATGATTATATTTAACATCAACAATAACATTGGTAGCTCCACTAGCAGCAATAGAAGTTGTACCTGTTGATGATGATACGGTAACTGCAATTGGATCACTAGTACCAGTTAGACTATTAGATACCGTCGAAGTTACATACTTAGCTGCCAATGTTCCGGTATTTTTTGCTGGTATAGTGCATCTTACAATATCTCCTGGAGTATATAAGCTAACACTCATGGTAGCTGTAGTTGTTCCAGCTGATGCGGTTGCTGTTCCAGTTGGAGTATCAGTTCCAGCAGTAGTAGTTGCTGTACAAGCTCCATTTCCTGTAAATGTTACTGCAAACGTACCTGATGCATTAATGGTACCATTTACGTTTAATGTTGCACTAAATGCAGCGTATGCTATAGCGAAAACAAATACTGCGCAAACTAAAGCCACCATTATTATTTTCTTTCTTTCCATATTTTATTTTCCTCCTATCATGATAATTACATTTTATAATAGTTATGATTTTAATTCAAGGCCTAAATATTAATTATACATTATTTTACAAATTATTTTTTTATACTAGAAGTAGAATTTTGAGTATCATCCTTATTAGTATATACTCCAAAAACATCTTGCCCATCCATTTCATAATATAATTCTTCTTTATTTCTAACTAATTTTACTTTATCAAACAAACTTGTCATTGCCTTTCCAGCTCTTACCAATAAATTTTTAATAGATTTATTTTCTTGGTTATCAAATACAAAGTAACTATTATCCAATTCAACACTAGCTTCTTCCTTGGATTTAGTTTTGCTCACTTTTTTACCAAACATTGATTGTAACGTATCTAATTTAGCGGTTCTCATCGCCTGATTAAATGTTTCCCTCAACATACTTAATTCCTTAAAGTCATTATTTTGAGCCATGGCATTAAGATTTTTCTGAATATTAATATCTTCAAGATTATCTTGAAAACTTAACCAAGCTTTATCGATGGTAGCAAGAATTTTGTCTTTATCCATTTCATCTTGTAGCTGGTCACCATTTCGTTTTCTTAACTCATAATAATTGCTTTTGGCATTTTCAACTATATATTTATCAATATCCCCAAGTGTTTTAAATTTTCCTTCTCGAAAAGGCTCTATTAAGTCAAGTCCAAAAGTTTCCATAACATCTCTCATTAAAGAACGCATATTTAAATCAATACTTTTTATTTTTTTCTTTGGACTAACATTATAACTATCATTAGGCAAGTTTTTATCTATTAGATTTCCCGCCGAACTTTCTATAATATATTCCATTTGATCCTTGATAACTTCTTTATCAAATAAGATTCTTTGCCTTTGATGATAAATGGTAGTCCTTAATTTTGATAACAATTGATCTTGCTCTTGCATATTAGAAAGCATAGTCTCAAAATTACTTTCTAATAGGCTCTGACCTTTGGCAATTATTTTTTCTACTTTAGTTCCCGTTAAAGGTTTTCCATATTCAAGGCCTAATTTTCTAATTTCATCAGTAATATAAGTAGGAATTTTTAATTTTTGTTCTAAATCTTCTTTAATGCTCGAATAAAATTCTGTAACTCCAGGATCTCTCTGCCTAGATGCTCTTCCTCTTAATTGATCATCATTTCGCTTGGTATCATAATGACCATAACCAATAACTTTTAATCCGCCAGCTTTAACTAGTTCCTCTTTTCTAGCCTTAACCACTTCTTGTAAATTATCTTCCGTAAGTCCTTCATTAGCCAAAAATTCACTACGGTGTTCTTTTATATACTCTAGAGCACTTTTTACATATTGGTTTCTTACTTCGACAGGCATTGGACGTTTACCAAATTTTAAATCAACCATTTCATTAGCATGACGAATCATATATTCTAAAATAAGACCTTCTGTATCCCCACCTAACATAATATCCGTTCCACGACCAGCCATTTGCGTTGATATAGTAACACTGCCTTTTAATCCCGCCCTTGAAATAATTTCAGCTTCTCTAACACTATTTTCAGTATTTAAAAATTCGCAAGGAATACCTCTTTTTTGAAATTCTCTATATAATCTTAAAGATTCGCTATCGGAATAAGTACCGATTAATACCGGTTGTCCTTTTTTCCTTGACTCTTCAACTGAGGCAATTACGGCATTTAATTTTTCTTCTTCAGTAGCAAATACAACTTCTGGTTTATCTATTCTTGTTCGATCAAGCGCTATTTGTTCTTCTTCGGAAAGACTATATTCGCTGTCTTTGGGAATTACAACAGTATCCATTCCATATATATTTTCAAAAATTTCTTTAGCTGAAGTCCCTGTCATACCGCCAACTTTTCCATAGGTAGCAAAAAAGGCTCTTTGAGAGATAGAAGCTAATTCATCATATTCTTCGGTTAACTCCACATGCAAACTAGGATTTAATCGTTTCTCCTTCAATTCGATAGCTTGCTGTAATCCATAGGCATATACTCTTCCTTCTGCTGTTCTACCATCCATAATCAATGCAACTTTATGTTTTATCTTTCCATCTCTATCTACTACTTCTTGTAAAGTATAATTTTCTTTAACCGACTGAACAAAATAAGCATTCAAAGCATTATTAAGATAATGCATAAAACCTGTTTCATGTATTTCTTTATAAAATTCATCATTCAACTTGCTAACATCAGGTATTAATCTAACTGAACGCTCTATTCCTCGTAAAGTTAATACGATATTACCATTTTTATCAATAGTATAGTCTTTATTTTCACCTTGAACAAAGTTACTTGATGACAATATCATTCTTTTAATTTGTCCACTATTAACAGTATTATTAATTTTCTCACCCTTAAAAGACTGAAAAAGAGATAAAAAACCACGTTCTGTTAATTCAACACCATTTGATTTGGAAAAAATAACCGAATAAAGAGCTTGATTAAGTTGGGCTATTTCTTTATTATCTCTCGATTGTATTTCAAACTGCTCATTAGTATCATTCATCAAACAATGTTTCTTATCCATGTACAACTGATATACAAAATTATCGGCCTTTTGATAAAGTTCTGCCTGTCTTAAACGGAAATTTTTCATATCACTTTGTGCTTTTGATATTTCATCATTAGTACTTGCTACTCTTACTCCCACATTACCAGACAATTTGAAAGGCGTTGTAGCGTTATTAACTAATATTTGATCGGCTTCATCAATAACGACAAACCCTACTTTTTCTCTTCTTAATACCGTCTTTGAAGGTTCTTTAGCAATATTATCATATAAATAATCAAAAGCAAAGACATCACTTGCTCCATAAGTAATATCCGCCTGATAGGCCTTTCTTCTTTCCTCAAGTTTTGATACGTCACTATTATTTCTAGGCTCTGCTACTACCCCAACACTAAGTCCGGCATCTTGTAATATAGGCCCCATTTTTTCATATCCAACTTTAGCTAAATAACTGTTAGAAGTAGTAATATGTACCCCTTTACCTGTCAATGCATTTAAATATGCCGCAATTATTGCCGTAATAGTTTTACCTTCACCAGTTTTCATTTCGGCTATATTGCCATCATGTAAGGCCATAGCACCCATTAACTGTACAGGATATGGTCTTTTACCATGTCTTTTTAAGGCCTCAGATATTATGGCAAATGCTTTTGGTAGTACTTCATCTAATTTAGAACTATCACCATTGACATATTTTCTCAATCTTTCAGTCTCATATGGCAAATTGCTATGTTCATTAATCGCATCATCATATTTTAGCAAATGTGTAGAAGAGTGAGCCCTTCCATCATAACCATACTTTTCAATTTCCAGAAGTATTTTTTCATATTTTTTAAGATTCAAAGAGCTTTGATTTTCAAATAAAGAACTCATATCTACACCTCTATTCTTTTTCAGTATATCATATATTGACCATTTTGAAAACGGTTATTTACTATGTCAATATGATAAAATAAAAAAAGTAACATAATATTACTTCATTCTATGAGCATAAATTAATTCTTTAACCGCATCACTTTGAGACATGGTTACCAAAGTGGTAAAAAAGGTCTTTCTTAAATCATTAAACAGCTTAGAATACAATCCATATTCCCCCTGACTACCTACATAAACTGTATCAAAAATATTTTGATCACGTAACAAATATATTACGGTGTGTTCTTGTTCAAACTTTTTCTTATCAAGAGATATAACGTGGTATTTAGTCGTAGTTTCCAAATCACGATATTCATGCATTGTTTTAGAAAATGTCGAAATATTATGTTTATCAAATATCTCACCAAACTCATCTTTAGTAAATAAATATTTACCAATATACACTAAAATCTGATTACTATTGCTTGTATTGCATCCTATTGGACTAAAAGAATCTAAAATTAAGTCCTCACTACACTTATCTTCTAACTCATATTTACTTAACTGCAAGTATCGTTTTACAACACTATTCATTTTTAAAGTCTCTATTTCTTTTTTTAATTCTACCAATTCTTTATATTTATCTATTCCTGATTTTATTTCCTCATCACTCATATAAACCTCCAAAAAATGATTTTATATTTTTTATTATAATATAAATTCTCCATGTAAACAATTATCATTTAACATATATATAATATTTATGGTATAATAGAAAATGAGGTGGCAAGATATCATGAATACAATTATTTATACTAATATAAATTTTAAAAGGAATAAAAAAAGAGAGGTATTTGATTTAATATTAGGAATTATTTTTATTATAATTGGTTTCTCTGGATTATTTTTAGGGTCTACTTTCGTTTTAAAATTAGTTACATACATTATCCCTTTAATTTTGATTATAAGTGCTATAAAGACATATAAACTATCTTATAGTCTTAAAAAAACAGATTTTAAACATTGTATCGTTTTCTTAATACAAGCCATTATTTTAACTATATTAAGTATTTATATAATAATATTTCCTCTAAAATCCCTTAATTATATTGTTATTATTTTAGGTGTTTTATCTCTTCTTAATAGTCTTAATCAAATGTTTATATCTAATATAAAAACGATATCCTTTATTCCATTTGTAATAGGAATTTTGTGTATTTTATTTTCTAATCAAATTATCAATACATTTTATACTTTATTTTTAATTATTTTACTCTTTATAGGTGTCTCTAAAGTATTTGAATTTATTTATAAAAGAAAATAGCAAACTTTGAACGTTTACTATTTTCTTGCTCGTGGGTGTGTTTTAAAATATATTTCTTTCATTCGATCAGTAGTAACATGGGTGTAAATAGCCGTTGCTGATAAGCTTTCATGACCTAATAATTGTTGTACACTTAATAAATCACATCCCTCATTTAATAAGTGGGTAGCAAAAGAATGTCTTATCATGTGCGGTGATATTTTTTTATTAATTGCTGTTTTACTAATAATCTTATCTAATATTTTTCTTACGCCTCTATCACTTAACTTGCCATAATTCTTATTTAAAAACAAATAAGGACTATTATATTTATTTAATACTTTATAACCATCGCTTAAATATATCTTTAATATTTCATCGGCATAATCACCAAATCTTACTATTCTCTCTTTATTTCCTTTACCTAAGATTCTTATTTCCCTAGAAGAAATATCATCACATTTGATATTAACTAACTCTGATACCCTCACTCCTGTAGCATATAACATTTCTAATATCAACAAATCACGTTGCCCTAGCGGCTTAGTAGTATCAGGAACATTAAATAATTCTTCTAATTCATTATATTGAAAAAATCTAGGCAATTTCCTAGCCTTTTTAGGAAGACTTATGCTTAAAAAAGGATTAGATATTACTATTTGTTCATTCATAAGGTAACGATAAAAACTTCTTAAGGCACTTATTTTCCTAGCTACAGTAGCGTTACCATTACCTTTTTGACTAAGATATACCAGATAATTTTTTACATCATCATATTTCATTTTTAAATAGTCCTTATGATATGTTTCGACATATTGTAAATATTCAACAATATCAGTACGATAACTTATTACTGTATCAGATGAATAATTTTTCTCATATTGTAAAAATTCAATATACTTTTCCAATTGCTTTTGATCTTTGTCACTAATTGGCATATTACATCACCACTCAAATTATAACAAAAAACAGAAAAAAAGAATACTTGAAAGTGTATTCTTCATATCTAAATTAATATTTTTCTTTTAGGAAGACCCTCTGATATAGAATAACTATTTTTATTAGTTCTATATCCCCTACTTTTTAAGAAATCTAATTTATCATAATTGATTGATAAATTATCAATTATTTTTCTTGGTATTTTGCGATAATTATATTCATTTAATAAAACTCTTAATTCTCTTGAATAAAAATATAACTCTTCATTGGACATATTCATTAATTGATTTTTCCAAACTTCTAATGTATCTTCAACTAGCAAACGCATTGGACCTAATTTATTATGACTTAAACGATATTTTAAAACATCATTGATGGTTATGTGATATTCCCCATCTTTACATATAACATCTAATCCTTCTCTTTTAGCAACTTTGTATTCATTTAAAGTCATTTTGACTGTTTGATAAGTAGTACTCATCATATTTTTATTTTGTAGGAATAGCTTCAAAAAAAGCTTATTTTTACTACTAAATAACAATTTTCTAGCTTTTTCTGTCTCCGATTTAAATTCATCTAAAGAACTAGCTTTTAAACAAATATCTTCGGAATCGTTATATATTATTGATAAAGAAACCTTTTGTTGATTACTCTTTATATAATTTAAAACTATTTCACCATCTAGTATATCACCATCTGCACAGAAACCTCTAATTACGGAAGCATATCTACTTGAAAGAATTAATTCTTGCTCGTTTTCATATTCTTTAGTTATTTTGTCTATGTATCTTAAATCAGCGTTTTCTAAAGTATAAATATCGTTAATAGAACTATTTCTTCGTCTATAACCTAAAACAGCTACTGACATTATAACTACCTCCCTAATAATATTTCTAATGAGATTAAATAATATCATTTTTTTCTTATAATGTCAATATATAAATATGAAACAATTGTTTGACAATATATAATTGTTGCAATATAATAATATCAATGGAGGCTTTATGGAAAAACTAACCAAAAGACAATCGGATATTTTAAAAGTACTAAAAAAATTTATTGCTACGCATGGGTATCCACCAACGGTAAGAGAAATAGGAAAAGTTCTCAATTTAAAATCGCCAGCAACTATTCATTTTCATTTGAATAAATTAGAAGAAAAAGGATATATAAAAAAAGATGAAGCTAAAAATAGGGCCTTAGAAGTATTAGTTCCTAATGAATATGGCGATAATCAAAATAACGTTTCTAATATTGCCCTAATAGAACAATCGGATTTTAATCCTATAGATAAAATTGATAATCCTACTAAATATATCCAATTATCTAATAACTTAATACCCAATAATAAAAAGGCCTTTGCAGTATTAGTCCAAGATGATTCGATGATTAATAAAGGCATTTTAAATGGTGACATTGTTATTTTAGAGGGAAAAAATACCGCTAATAACGGAGACATTATA
Source organism: uncultured Bacilli bacterium (assembly GCA_947601845.1). Lineage (GTDB taxonomy): Bacteria > Bacillota_I > Bacilli_A > RF39 > UBA660 > RGIG3091. The sequence goes on from CANQGH010000003.1 coordinate 37,344, forward strand.
GCAGGTTTAAACGACAGTAATGCGATTACTATCAAAACTTATTATAAAGATGATAATCATCATCAACTACAGAAAGAAAAAGATATTTTAGATAATGTAACTATTATTGGAATAGCTATTGGAATATATCGTAAATTATAACGAATCATTTGATTCGTTTTATTTATCTATAAAACTTTTTATCACATAACTAGCTATAGCTAAGCCACAACTAGCAGGAACAAAACTGTTTGACCCTACTCTGTTCCCTAGCTTTTTAGGAACTTCCTTCGAACAAGCAACAGTTATTTTTTTATTAATTTTATTAGATTTAACCCATCTTCTAAGAATTCTAGCAATTGGGTCATTGTCTGTCTTTCTAATATCTTTAATTTCAATCATTGTAGGATCCATTCTATTACCAGTTCCCATTGAACTAATAAAAGGAATATTATCAATTAAACATTTATTAATAATTGCTTTCTTGGTATTAATAGTATCGCATGCATCAATAACATAATCGATTGGTTCATTAAAAATGGCATCAATATTATCAGCAGTCAAAAAGACATCATGTTTAATAATTTTAATATTTGGATTAATATCTAATAATAGTTGCTCCATAGCATCTATTTTTTTCATGCCAATAGTTGAATGAGTAGCAATAATTTGACGATTTAAATTAGTAATATCGACTATATCATGATCAACTATAATGACCTTTTGAACCCCACTTCTTATAAGACTAGTAACTGCATAGCCACCTACTCCACCAAGGCCTACAATCAAAACGGTCTTAGTCTTTATTTTATTGACATTATCATTACCTATTAGCCATTCTAATCTTTCGTACATTTTACACCATACCTTAACTCTCTTACTTTATAATCATAAATAAAAAACCCAGAAGTTCTCGATGTTGACGATAAAAACCCGCTCTCGGCAGGTGGGTGTCCATACCTATCTTTTAGGATCCCTATTTAAAGGTATTCAACACCAGATAGAGCTCCGAACTCCCGTATCGTTATTTAGTCGGTTTTATAGAAATCATCTTAAATCTTCTAGGTAATATTATTATATCATGAAACAAATTAACTATTCAACTATTTTAGAGTTTTCATGTGAAAGTATCTAATTATTGTGTCAAATAACCAAGTAAAAAGATGGGGATTCCCATCTTGTCACTTACTTAAATTAGAACTTTTCAACATCACTATTCATTTTATATTTGAATATTTGATTTTGATTTACAATATAGAATACATTATTTGTAACGATATTATCTTTAGAATTGCAACACATAATTGGTAAGTGTAATTCTTTTTGAACATCTAACATATCTTTAAATGCCTTAACTTCAATTATAGCCGCATTCTTTACTTCTGGTAATTTTTCAATTTCAATAATAATTTGACTATAGTCTCTCATAATCTTATTGAATTTAAGTTGAGTAGAATGCTCTTCGGTCATTTTTCTTAAGCTCTTTAGTAACATAACTGTTGTAGCTAATGAACCAACTAAGATAATAACGCTAATAATTAATAATACAATATTATTACTTGCAGCTATTTTTTCAGTCTGAACTAAAGTTCTAGGTTGATTGCCATCATCACTTGTAGACATTTGAACCGTAGAAACAGATAATGGAATAGAAACGCTTACTGAATTTGACTCATTCATAACACTACCATCGACCACACTGTTAGCATCTACTGTTAGAGTTACCGTAAGAGCAGCATCCATAGGAATTCCAGCTCTTAATTTATATTGATTAACTAAATCATTATATTGCTTATAATCAATAACCACTTTTTCTTGAACAGTATATCCTGTTACAGCTGCATCAGTAAATGTCTTCAAAGGTACAAATTCATAATTTTTTGACCAAATTCTTCCACCAGCTTCACTACCATTATCAGCAGCATTAGCAACTATTACACCAGTTACTTTATAACTATAGTTCATATCAATTGGTTTAGTAGCAGATAAGAAGCTCGAAAAATCAATTTCTATTCTATCAATGAAAGTTACAGGAACAATCTCTCCAACCCCAAGAGTAGGAGTCTCATAGAAATCATTCTTAGAAAGATAGATTCGATAATCTACTTGATCATTCGTAGTGTAATCTAGTACCACATTTTCCCTTGTTATAGCAGGAGTAAAGCTTTTTGCCAAGGTCCATATTGATAGAACAACCAATAATCCTGATACTATTAATCCTATTATTTTAAATAGATCCTTTGATACTTTACTATAGATATCATCATTATTAGTATTTTTACCTTTAGAATCTTTCATCTTATTATCATCCTTTGTTTTAAGTGATTCAAATTTTAATGAATCAGTTTTTATAGGTTCTTTTTTGGCTAATTTAATCTCTTCATCATCATAACTTTCACTAGATAAAAAGCCATCATCTTTAGATTCTTCCTCCTGCTTATTTGCTTCACTATCACCTTTGTTTTCCTCATTTTCCTCAACAAAGCTGCCATTTTTAAATATTTTGCTACTTATTTGCTCTTCTTGCAAATCACTATTTTCCTTTTCTTTTGCATCATCATCAAATGCATCAAATTTATCAAATATTTTCACTTTGCCACACCACCTTTATCTTAAAGCTTCACTTAACCATACGGATGGGAATCCGATGTATTTTACATGAAACTTATATCTTCCTTGAACTTGCTCCAATGTAACTTTCTTACTATCTGGAGCATTATTATTATCACCTTTAGTAGTAAAAACTAATCCATCTTTTGTCTCTTCTATATCATATATCCTATGAATTACAAAATAACCATCAGATACGAATTTAATAATCTCACCTATTTGTAATTCTTTCTTTTCTTCATCGTTCAACTGTTCAACTACAATCATATCTCCCCTTGCAAAGACAGGTAACATACTGTCACTGACAACGGCAACTGGTTGATATTTAAAGAACCCTACTACAAAGCCAACTAGTATTAAAACTATTATCAGTGTTGGAACATATGTAATCGGTCGACTCTTCTTTTCTTCTTGTCTAGTTAATTTTCTTTCTAATTTTAATTGTGAATAATTAACTAATATATATAGAATAATAGGAACTAGTATTCCAAATAGTCCAGTATAGAACCAATTCAAATTAGGTAAAATAGGAACATATATTGACATTGCTGTAGTTAACATCCTATATACTATGACTGGCTTACAACTGCTTATATATGCTAAATATGTAAATACAAAGTTTCTAGCAACTAATGGTATTACATCTGAACACATAAACTTAAAAGCTGATTCAGCATTTCTGAAATCATTAAGTAAGCTATTAAAGTTTAAACTAATCAAGATAAACAAAATAGTAATAACCGACATCCAAAGATTTTTTCCACCACTGTAGCTAACTAAAACTTGCCTTATATATTCTTGGAAAATAATAATTGGCATAAACATAATCGTATTACTTATTATTCCCTTTAGTGTTAACGAATATGCATTGTATTGGTATCCTGCAAATAGCCCTGTAACGAAATAGATCATTAAATATGCAACCACCACAATAAATGTAGTTTGTACTTTATCATATTGATCTAAATATCTGTTATAATCTCTTCTAGTTAATATTAAAACCAGTAAGAAGAGCACGCCCCATATTCCAACATTTAATTCATTGCTGATTGTATAGGCTCCATTGTTAACGGATAAAATTCTTATAGTTACATACGCAATGAGCAGTGCATATAATAAAACAATTTTTTTATTTATTGCCCTCATAATAACTATCCCCTAATTATCTTTTTTCTACATATTTTGAATATAATTAAAAACCATTGTTACATTACTAGTCAAAGTTTCCTTTGAATCAACCAAAGATCCTGAAACTTTAATAACAGCTTCAACTTCTTCTCCAGCTAGCAATACATCATTAGGTTTTATTCCCCCTATTTCATATATAATAGCATCACTACCAAACTGGCTAGTCATAACGCCATCCAGTTTAGCATCAATATCGCCATTATTTCTAATGGTTACTATATATTCAATGCTATCATCTGGTTTTTCCAAATGAGCACTAAATGATGCTGTAGACATTGTATAAGTAGGTACGCTTTGACTATATGCTGTAGTTGTTTTATTTCCTTCCCTAATACCAGTTATTTCTACTTTCCAAGAAGAAATGACATTGGCATTACCGCCGATATTAAGAAATGATGCTAAATTAGCATAAGCTATACTCATAATAAAAACAGCGAGAACTAATAAAACAATTGTAATTCTTTTAATTTTACTGTTATTCATTATCTTACACTCTCTACCTCTCTATTATATACATGTTTATTGTATCAAAAAAAAAGGCATTGAACAACCTCTTTTTTTATTTTTTTTAAAAAATGTTAATAAATTGTAAACAAATTGAAAAGATGTAGCTAACTACATCTCTATATTTTAAGGATTTAATCTATTTGGACCTCTAAATAAGAATTGAGTTTCCTTGACACTTGGAATATTTAAAAGTAACATAGTTAAGCGATCGACACCTATAGCAAATCCGCCATGAGGAGGACAACCATATTTAAAGAACTCTAAGTAAAATTCTACATCTTTACCAAGTCCTTTTTCTTTGGCTACTTCACATATTTTGTCATAACGATGTTCCCTTTGAGCGCCACTAGTAATTTCTACCCCGCACCATATTAAATCATATCCTTGCAAAATTCCTTGTTCATCACGCATATGATAGAAAGCGCGCTTTTCAGCAGGATAGTCGGTAACAAACATAAATTCATGATTGAACTTATCATGAGCTAACTTACCTACTAGTCTTTCGGCTTCCGTAGTCAAATCTGTTTTCTCACTGTCATCTACCTTATAATTATAACGTTCCTCTAATTCCTTATATATATCTTTTAAGGGCATAGTTGGAAATGGTAATGTAGGAACTACAATGTCAATATCATATAATTCCTTAATCTTATCCCCTAATTCGGCCTTTAAATGTTCAAGTCCATAAGCAAGCATTTCGGCTTCCAAATCCATAACATCTTGAAAACTATTAATATAACTAACCTCAACATCAAAAGATGTAAACTCTGTCGCATGCCTATTAGTATTAGAATTCTCGGCTCTAAAACAAGGTGCTATTTCGAAAATTCTATTTAAACCTGAAGCCATGGCCATTTGTTTGTAAAATTGTGGACTTTGAGCCAAATAAGCCTTGGTATCAAAATACTTAACTTCAAATACTTCACTACCAGATTCACTAGCAGCGCCAATTAATTTAGGCGTATGAATCTCGGTGAAATTATTATTATATAAATATTCCCTCATGTATTTTATCAAAGTACTTTGTACTTTAAAAATAAAGGCATTACGTTCGTTGCGCAAATCAATAAAACGATAATCTAATCTTGTTTCTAAATTAACAGTACTTAAATCTCTATAATTGAATGGTAACTCATCATTATTGTTTTTACTAGTAACCACAATGCTTTTAGGGATAATTTCCATACCATTTAGTTTGACATTAGGGTTTTCTATAACCTTACCCCTTATTTTAACCGTACTCTCAGAAGTAAGATTATCAACTATTTCGACTAAATCTTTATTTTCTTCGATACTCTTTTCAATAGTCATTTGGACCTTACCGGTATCATCCCTCAATATCACAAATTGTACCCACTTAATATTTCTTATGTTATCCACAAAGGCTTGTAATTCTATCTCCTCATTAAAATGATTTTTTAATTCACTTATACTTATTCGCTTTAACATTCGTTATTCCTCCTCTTCTTCATGATGATGGCAGTGACAATCTTCCTTACCACAACATTCATGTTCTTCATCATGGTGATTACCGCAACAATCATCACTAGAACACTCACAGCTATCATCGATTGTATAATCTTCATCTTCCAATAAAACTTCATCTAAATAATAAAGTAAATAATCAAGAGTTAAAGTCAATTCTTCTTTAGTCTTATTATTTTTTACTTTTAACTCATTATGAGCTAAATCTTCATCATTTAAAATAATCAAATATTTAGCATTTAATCTATCCGCTTGTCTAAATTGTGCCTTAAGTCCTCTTCCAGTATACTCAGTCTCTACTCTAAATCCACTCATTCTTAGACTTTGTACTAAAGTTGCAGCATAATTCTTTTCAGTATCGGATACAGCCATAACAAAGACTTCAACATCTTCTTTAATAGGTAATTTAATATCTTCCAAGTCAAGAGCCATAATAAGACGTCCTAAGCCACACGCGAACCCAACACCTGGTGTGCTTGGTCCCCCTAATAATTCTACTAAACCATTATATCTTCCACCGGCAGCAAGTACATTATTAGAACCAAATCCTTCCACATGAGCCTCTATTTCAAAAACAGTATGATTGTAATAGTCAAGCCCTCTTACTAATTTAGGATCAATTTCATAATCGACTTCCAAAGCTTGTAAATATTCTTTAACTTTATCGAAACGTATCTTACTTTCTTCATTTAAATAATCTAAAGTCTTAGGTGCATTCTTCAAAATATCACTATCTTTATCAACTTTACAATCTAAAATACGTAATGGATTTTTTGAAAAACGTTCCCTACAATCTTCACATAATTCATCTAAATGTGGATGAAAGTATTCTTTTAAAACCTCACGATACTTATTTCTTGATTCGGCGTCTCCTAAAGAATTAATCTTTACTTTTACTTCTTGTAAACCCAACATCTTATATAAGTTAACTGGAATACTTATTACCTCAGCATCACTAAGGGGATCATCACTTCCTAAAAGTTCTACACCAAATTGGGTTAATTCACGATCACGTCCTGATTGCGGTCTTTCATAACGATACATAGTTCCATTATAGTAAAGTTTTACTGGACTACTCATATTACCATACATTTTATTCTCAATATAACTTCTAACAATACCCGCTGTTCCTTCAGGTCTTAAAGTCATATTGCGTTCTCCTCTATCGACAAAGTCATATGTCTCTTTCGTTACAACATCACTAGACTCACCCATTCCTCGGTGAAATACCTCACTTGATTCAAATATAGGAGTACGAATAAACTCATAATTATACTTCTCCATTAATGAATCAATCATTTTAATTACATATTGCCATTTCTTAGCTTCACTACCGTATATATCATGGCATCCTTTAGGTTTTGTTATCATTTTTATTCCTCCTTATAAATAAAAAAGTGCCACCAATAAGGACGAACTATGCCGTGGTGCCACCTTAATTCCATAAATTAATATGCTTTATCTTCTATAACGCGAAGGCGCGCTTCTATTTACTATAAGTGTCTTCATTATCATATTATAAGTATTTTCACCAAACATACTTTCTCTAAAAATAATATTAATAATTACTCCTCTTACATAGAAGTTACTTATATTCTAAATTATTTAATAGGAAAATGCAATAATTAAAATAAATTTTGTTACTTATTGACAAATTCAAAGTTAATACTGTCATCAACTTCTTTTTTATCAACCAAAACCATTGTTAATGTAACAATTGCAATCGTTAAACCAATTAATAACCAAAGAGATTTATCTTTCATATTTTCACCATATCCATAATAATAATTATTTGTGATAAATAAGTGTAATTTTTTAAAATTTTCTATTTAATTATTTTTAATAACTCGCTAGTTATGACATCGATAATAATTTGTTTATTTTTACTGCGTTCATCTTCAAGAACCTTTACTTCTTTTTCTATAAATTTATTATTATCTCTATCATAGATACTAATATAAACAATATTATCTTCACCATATAAATTATTTTTATCAATGCGATTTAATTTACCAGTTATACCTATTCCATAATTAGAATTAGCTACCATACATATGGCTCTACTCATTTCTTTAGCAACTTCTATGCTATAAACAGTATAAGTATCAATTATATCTTGACTTACTCCCATCATAATTTTTGCAGCATTAGAATAAGTAACCGCCCCATAATAAAATACATCGCTTGCTCCTTCGATATTAGTAATGGCATTACAAAGGCCACCACCAGTACATGATTCCATTGCCGATATTGTTTTATTTGCTTGTGCAAGTATTGCAATAACTTCTTTCATAAAATCACCTATAAATATTTTATCACATATTACCTAAATTTTAATATTAATAATATTTTAAATATGAAAAAAATACTATCATAAATGATCAATTAGCATACTATCTACCTTAGAAATTATAATTGTTATTAACAAAAAAATAAAAGTATACATTTTTTTAGTACACTTTTATCTTACTACTTCATATATAACCTATTTCTTTATTTGGGCATTATATTAAAATAGATTATAGTCCTTTAAAATGTTATAAAGATATTTCTTTCCTTATATTATTAAAGATTTCATCTAGATATAAAGTAGTCTTTCCTCCACCTTGAGCAAAAGTAGGACTTCCTCCACCATTACCATTAGATTTAATAGAAGCTTCTTTAACTAAAGATCCAGCATTAATTGATGTATTACTACGACATACAAAGTTGACATTATCACCTTTAACATTAGCAATAAAGATAACTCCTTCTTTAATGTTCACCATTAAATTATCGATAATAGTCTTTAATACTTCCATATCATAATTATCAACTTTGGTAATAATTACTTTTTTTCCGTTAATTTCTTCTATTTTATCTTTAAAGTTATCTAAATTATTTACTGATTTATTAATCTTCTCTTCATTATATTTCTTTTCTAAATTCTTAACTTCGCCTTGAACATACTCTAATTTATTTCTATTAGCAATAATATCTTGATATGATGTTAAACTAGTTTGTTCAAGATTAACATTAAATGATAAATCTATTCCTTCATTTTTAGCGTTTTCTAAAATACCTTTAGCTTTATCGAGAAGTTTTTTAATATCTTCTACATAGTTTTTAACTTCTTCCCCAACCATCGTTGGAATATTACTAGAAGTAGCTGCTTCAATACGATAAACATTGCTTCCTTTAGACTCTAAATTAGTAATAGCTAAATTTTGAATTTCACTAGTATTATTAACATGAGTTCCACCGCATAATTCAATAGAATCGCCAATAGTAACAACTCTTACAATGTCCTTATATTTTTCACTAAATAACGCCATAGCACCTAACTTTTTAGCTTCATCTAAGGGCATTTCACATATTTTTACTTCACTATTTTTGTGAATACGTTCATTACATAATCTTTCTACTTCTAGAATATCATGTTCCATTATCTTACCTGTGTAAGTAAAATCAAAACGAAGGCGTTCATCATCAACGTAACTTCCTGCTTGATGTACATTGCTAGACAAAACTTCTTGTAGTGATTTCTGAAGAATATGGACACTACTATGATTTCTTGCTATTTTATGGCGGCGTTCTTCATCAATTGTAAGAGTACATAAATCACCTTTATTAATAATGCCCTCTATTATTTCAACTTTATGTAAATGCTGACCATTAGGAGCCTTAATAACATCCGTAACTTGAGCTTTAAAATGTTCATTAATAATGTCACCGATATCATTTACTTGTCCACCGCTAGTAGCATAGAAACAAGTTTTATCTAAGATAAGATAACCACTATCTTTAATACTATCTACAAACTGTCCACCATCAAATATACCAATTACTTTAGAATTGATATTATATGTATCATATAAGAAGGTACTTTTCTCATGGAAAGACAATAATTCCCCATTTTGAATATTCATATTAGCATTATCATGTCTACTCTTCTTAGCTAGGTTTCTAGCTTCTATCATATATTTATCAAATTCTTCTTTAGATGTAGTAAACCCTACTTCCTCTAAATATTCTAGTGTTAATTCAAAAGGAAAGCCATAGGTATCATACAATTTAAAGGCATCATATCCACTTATCGTTTTATCTTTTGCTTCATCTATTAATTGATAAAGTCTTTTTTCTCCTTGTTCTAGGGTATTATGAAATAATTCTTCTTCTTGTAAAACAAGCTCTTTAACTACCTCTTTTTCCTTTAAAACATCAGGATAACTTTCCCCCATAATATCGGCTACTGTATCTACTAATTTATAGATAAAAGGTTCATTCATTCCTAACTTTTTACCCATTCTAACACTTCTACGCAATAATCTTCGTAATACATATCCTCTACCAGTATTTTCAAATATAGCCCCATCAGTTAAAGCCATAGTTATAGCTCTTATATGGTCAGCAATGACTTTATAAGGCATTTCTCCATGATATTCTGTATTAGTTAATTCTTCAATTTGTTTAATAATTGGTACAAATAAATCTGTTTCAAATGGCGAATCAACACCTTGAAAAATACAACACCATCTCTCTAATCCTGCTCCAGTATCAATGTTTTTATTAGGAAGTTCAGGGTAAGCTTCTCTATCTAACCCACTCTTAGAATTAAATTGACTAAAAACATTATTCCATATCTCGATAAAACGTTCCTGATCTTCATCATTCATAAAATGTTCTAAAGCATGTCCATCTTTATCATATGACTCTCCACGGTCAAAGAAAATTTCACTATCTGGTCCACATGGTCCTTCACCTATTTCCCAGAAGTTTCCCTTGAGTTTAGCAATGTGACTCTCATCTATTCCTAGACTCACCCACTTATTAAATGCTTCTTTATCGTTAGTATAAATCGTAACATATATTTTATCTTTGGGAATATTAAACCATTCTTCACCAGTAAGTAAAGTATAAGCAAACTCTAGTGCCTCATTCTTAAAATAATCTCCTATAGAAAAGTTTCCCATCATTTCAAAGAAAGTTAAATGTCTTTTCGTAAGTCCAACATTCTCTATATCATTGGTACGAATACATTTTTGAATTGTAGATAATCTTTTATTATCAGGTACAACACTACCATCGAAATATTTCTTTAAAGGCGTAACTCCGGCATTGATAAACAACAAACTTTTATCATCCATTGGTACCAAAGGAGCACTTTCTAATATTTTATGTCCCTTACTTTCAAAATATTTAAACCATAAATTTCTAATTTCTGTACTACTTAATGTTTTCATAAATCCTCCTATATTTGTTCTAATATTTCATCTAATCTCTTAGCATAGTCTTCTAAACTACCATTATTACATATATAATAATCAGCGTATGCAATAGGTCCAGCTTTGGCAGTATTTTCTATTTCAAAGATATCTCTTTCCGTGGCTTCATCAACCGTATACGGTCTAATCGTTCTTTCTTTAAGACGACTATATCTATTTTTACGGTCAGCAACAATAGCAATAACTACTAAATTACCTTTGAATTCTTCTTTTAAAATAATAAATTCATCCCAAGAATATAGACCATCTAAGACCGTATTATTATTTTGAGCTACCTCTTTTATTTTTGGCAACAATATTTTAGCATAAGCTCCCATGCCTAAATCTTTTCTTATTTTCGCTAACATCATTTGTTCGTTTTTAGGATTATCTTCAAGTCCCGCTTCTTTCAATTTGTCTATAGTCACACTACCAAAATAAACTTTTTCCCATCCTTTATTCACTAAAATATCTGAAGCAACACTTTTTCCACTTCCACCCATTCCAACAATAGCAATAATTTTTTTCATAATCCTCCTATAAATATAAAAGACCAAAGTATAGGAGTGAAATATTCACGGTACCATCCTATTTTGGTCTTAATTATTTTAACGGTATTACCGATAGAACTCCAAAGTAGCTTTCTAGTAATATATTTGTTAATTTTCCACCATCATTAACTCTCTATTAAATATTAATTACTATACTTATCTTTTTCCATGTTCTTTTACTATATTATTATCTTCATCATCATAATCATTAATCATATTTAGTATTTGATATTTATCATTAAAGTAACTAAATATTATTTTTCCACATGATATTATCGGTGTTGACAAAACCATACCTAGTATACCAAAGAAATGTCCAAATATCAATAGGCCAATCATAATTGTAACAGGATGTAACTTCATAGATTTGCTCATAACGACTGGGTTTAAAAAATAACTTTCTAATAATTGACATACTACTACCGATATAAGGCAGAACACTCCAGTTAAAGGGTTAATAGTAAATCCTACAATAACTGCAGGTATACCACCGATATATGGTCCAAAGTATGGAATAACATTAGTTATAGCGCAGAATATTCCAAATACAAGTGGTGCTTTAAGTCCCGCTAATGTAAATCCTATTGATTGACATATAAAGAGTAATAACATAATTAGTAGAGTTCCTTGTACATAATTTTTTAACATACGATTTAATTTATCTGTTAAAGTAATTACTTCGCCATGAACCTTTTTAGGTACAAATACTAATAAATGCTTTCTTACATTGTTGAAATCTAATAACATATAGAAGGCTACAAATAAACCAAAAATTAAGTTTATTCCACCATTAATAATTGATGTTAATAAATTAACAATAGTAGTAGGTAAATCAACTGTAATGGATAAAAATAAATCATTAAAGGCAGTTTCAATATTTACTCTTACATTAGTAAGATCATAACCATAAAGATTTGACAAATCATCAATAAAATTATCAAAGAAATCAGTTAAATTTTCTATAACATGTGGTGCCGATGCAATAATTTCATTAATTTGATCTCCTAGGGATGGTATAATTAAACTACAAATTAGAACCATTAAAGCAATAAATAATGCAAAAACTACACTAGTTGATAACAGACGATTAATCCCTTTCTTCTGGAAAAAAGTAACAATAGGATCAAACAACCACGCAATAACAATACCAATAAAGAATGGTGAAATTATTTTTAGAATTGTTCCTATGATATTAAATAATTTCCACTCTCTAATTATATATGAACCTAAAATAATTAGTGATACTATTCCTAAAATTAAAATTATTTTTAATATATTTTTGGATAAATTGATAACTTCATTCAATTTGGGATAGTCAATACCTTTATCCTCTTTCTTTCTTCCAAACATAAGAACCTCCACTTATATATATAATAAATATATCATGTTTTTATACAGTTTTATTTACCAATATTAAAAATAGTGTCAAATTTGACAGAAAAATCAATAATTGATATAGCATTGTTCCTTAATGAGTTTGTTATCAATAACCTAGAAATGTATATCATTTTTAACTAGTTTTTATTACATATGGTGAACTGCTAGTGCCATTACCACTTGTTACTTCTACGTTAGGGTTAAGATTGATAACAGGGCGCACACCGAAACCATTCCAAACACGACTGTTGAAGAGTAACGCACTTGAGTAAACGTTCCAATCGTCCGATGAGGAAAAGCTAGAGCTTAATTGGAAGGGGCTCATGGTCCAATAATAGGTTCCAGTATACAGATAATAATTACTATTAGATAAATAATATACACCCCCTGCATAGGCAGCCTCATCAGCTGTTATTAACCCTACTTTGTATTTAGACATACCATTTCCTTTTTCGTTATCTACCGTAAATAAGTCGTGTGATGGTTCAGGACATGCAAATTGTGGTGACCTATGCCCATCGTTATATAATCTTCCAGCTGAACCATAAAAGGTAGTTGTTCTTCCTATACCTGTTCCGCTGTATAGTGTCCTATCATTGCAAAAGCCAGTATCTGATATATAGTCATCATAACTTAATAAGTAACTTTGATACCAATTCTCTAAATATGTTTTGATGTTAGAATCCACTTCATTCTTATGGGCTTGTTCATAACTTGTAGAGTAATATCCTGAGTGTGTCTCTGCTGCCCATACTTGATAGTTACTTCCATTTTGTCTGGCTTCGGTTAACTTCAACATATGTCTGCATGTTATACCTTGTGAATAACATGTATAATAATTATAATAATCACTTGTATATTTTCCATTTACTACTGTTCCTGTTAAAGTATATATTCCCGTTGTTTTATCAAAAGAATAGGTCTCGGACATTTTTACCGTTCCTGCAGTACTTGTCCATGCCCAACCACTAAAGGTACCATATCCATCACTATAGGTAGTTGGCTTTCCATACATATATCCTACATTGGCATTATCTCCTGATATAGAGTTAAAAGCACTTGTTCCTACTTGAGCATTACTTCCTGTGGCAGAAGGACTTGTTCCTTGATAGATTAATCTTATTGAGCCATCTTCATTTATTCTTATTATTCGCCAGTAATATTCTGCAAAGTAAACATAATTATTATCTACTGCTCCTCTGAAGTAATAGGTCATTTTATTGTCTTCGGTATTTTTATTTGTGTAATATAAACCTTTACCATTACTATCACTACTTATTGCTCCAAAATTTATTCCCTCATCACTCTGTGGTATATTATCTTGTAATATCTTTCTAGATAGTCGAATTGGTGTTATATCAAAACCACTACTTGGTATATTATTACCTAAATCTTGGACATAAGTTACATCTAATGTTAATTTATTATCAGTTAAGCTTGGCTGAGAAGTAATACTGCTATCATAACTAATGGTAATATTAAAAGTAGTTGTTGTACTTTTAGCTAGTTTATCTCCTATCTTAATGCCATCTATCTTAAACTTAATCGCATCACTTCCTAATTCACTTGATGCAATATTTTGAATAATGGCATCTAATGTTCCTTGATTAGCTACTGTTACTTTATATATTATTTCATCTCCCGGTAATTTAAAATCTACATTAAAGGTTACACTTGTTCCACTTGCTATAGGAGTATCTGTAACTGTTACTCCACTACTCTTACTTACCTCTTCTATCTTAGTAAATACTACTTTCCAAGTAGAAGCAATATTAGCTGTTCCATTTATCTTTAGATTAGTACTAAATACAGAATACCCTATTACCATAATTAATACTAATAAACTTAATGTGATTATTACTATTTTTTTCTTCACCCTTACCATCTCCGTATATAGTTTATTCTATATACTATTATACCCCCCCACCCCATCGGTTTTTGCAAGAAAAAAATACTAACTTTCGTTAGCATTTAACAAATATTTAAATCATTGTAAATTGTTTATTTCTTCTATTGATAAATCTGTATATTTAGCTATAGTATTAATATCTACCTTGTCTTTTAGCATGGATAAAGCTATTTCTTTTTTGCTAGAAAGAATTCCTTCTTCATACCCATCATTCCTTGCTTGCTCTTGTAGGGCTACCTCTTTATCATATGATTCCCCAAAACTCTC
>CANQGH010000004.1 GCA_947601845.1 uncultured Bacilli bacterium
GAATCATCATCTAAAGAATATTTAATAAAATCTAAATCAAGGTCACGAGTTGCACGACGAATATCTTTAGATATAGAGTGCATAACAACACCACCTTTAATAGTAATATGACTTTTGAAACTACTATTAGATATTTTGAAAAGTATTATATCTTGGCATACTTTAGAACTTGCATCAGTATAATCATAACCAGTATTTATATATTCATTAATTAATTCTTCTAAATTCATTTAAAATACCTCTCTTTGTAATGCTTCTGATAAGTTAAGGTCATTTTTAAAAAGTGACAAATATTCTTCAATTTTTTGCATGTCTAGTTCATCAACTATTTCCCTATAATTAGTTATAATCTCTTTATAATAATCAAAAGGTATTTGTTTTCTTTTTCTGATAAGTTCTACAAGTAGTCTTTCTTTGTTATAAATATTTACAGTACATTCGTTAACTTTAATACTTTCTTTTCCAGCATTTAATACATTTTTATCACTAAATATTTGAACAATTTTTTCATTTTTGATAGTACGATAATTACTTGGTGTTGCAAGATAAACTTTATTTGGTATTACATCCGTTAAATCATAAAAGTAAAAAGCAGAATCCATTGTTATAACACCTGATGGGTATTTTTTAGAATAAAGAATTATTGGATCAACTATTTTTTTATTTGAATAAATTCCATTTTCAATTTTAAATATTTCTTTATTATTAATTGATTTCTTAATATTGTATCTAGTACCATATTTTTCTAAAAGTTCTTTGTATGAATAAATCATTGTTTTTCACCTCTTTATCATTTTAACATAATGTAGGGTAAAATTCAAGAAAATACCCGACAAAATGGAAAAATATATTTTTAAAATTGTCACTAACTTGTTACTAACATACCTTAATTTAACTAACTGAACTTATTAAAAAAGTTCAGGAAACACCGATAAATCCTTTATTTATGGTATAAGCAAATTGAACTTTTTTATGTTGTAATCTTTATGTGCATTGTTAAATGCCACCGAGGAATATATTGTGCCTTGATCTGAGTGAAAAATTGTGTCTTGGCTCTTATATCCTCTTTTTATTTTGTTATTTAACATATCTTCTAAAGCTGCTTTATGATTTGACATACTTACTCCATGATAGAATGGTTTTACATCAGAACCAATTATGGAATCATCAAATGCATCCACATAATATGTCCAATCAATATCACTGTTGTATCTGATGTTATTTTTTCTAAAGGTCTAGTCGTTTCCCAATTATTATTTATAATATTAGGATATTTTATTGATTCTTTGCCTGTGTTTTTACTATTTCAAATTTTATTTGTTTTTATTCTTGAATGTTACAAGTGAATCATCACCTTTCATTAGGTATCCTTTTTTTTAATAATTCATTCTCGATTCTTAGTTTCATATTTTCATATTCAAGTGTCTCTATATCCGTAAGATTTTTCTTGTTAGAATATTTAACTAATGGATTACCAGGCTTTTTCATATTTTCTAATGATTGCTCACCATATTTATCATATTTTATTATCCAATTTCTTAACATTCCTCCCGATATATCATTTTCTTTTGCTACTTCTTCTGAAGATTTTCCATTAAGTACTTCTTTTATCATTTTTAATTTTGATTCTTTTGACCAATATTTATTTGGCTCTTTTCTTATTCTTGTCATTTCTTACCTCCTTATTTATTATAACAAAAAATGTAGACATGTTTTTTATGTCTACATTTATCTTACAACTTCAGTATTGCTCATGCTCTTCTTATATTTTTTTTACTAATTGATATACTTTATTATGAACCTCATTAGGCTTCAACATATGATCAAGTTCATCACATTTTACTTTGTCCCATCCTAAATAATCAGCAACAAACATAGCATTATCATAAACTTTTCGCATATATTCTATATCTCTTTCATGAACATCATTAGAAATACCATCATTATTTTTTCTAGCATTTCTAATTTTAGTGACTAGATCAAAAGGTGCATATAGAAAGATAACCTTATCAGGTTTTTTTATTTCTAATTTTTCATACTCAAAATCACAAACATAATCAATAAAATCTTTTTTTAGAGAAAGATTATCTAATAAAGCCCCTTGATATATTAAACTAGACGTTGTATATCGATCTAATAAAATAGTTTTACCTTCTTCATAATCTTTTTTTAAATCCATCTGCCAAGTAATAGCTCTATCAACGGCATATAAACTATTGATAAAGTAAGGTGATAATTGCTTAGGTGAACCATAATCCCCATTTAAATACTTTTCTACTAGTTTTCCTTGATCTGTATTGTAAGATGGAAAATGATGCATTACTATAGATATACCATCTTTTTCAAGGTGTTCTTTAAGCATAGAAGTCTGCGAGGTCTTACCTATTCCATCACACGCCCCTTCAATAACAATTAATTTTCCTTTTTCCATCATTATATCTTCCTCACTAAAGTTTTTCCTTCCTTAAATCCACAATCATTAGGGCAAGTAAAGTTTGGGAAAGTACATCTTGCGCCATGAGAATATTTTTCAATATCAGAAGCTAGTGAATTACAAGAAGATTCTAAAGCTTTTTTATAAGCCAACAAGGTTTGTCGTGTTTGCTCCATAACTTCTAATTGTGCCCCTGAACATAATCTCTCTTTGCATTTAAGAATAAAGTCACCATATTTACCAGCTTCATTTATTCTAACTAATGTTCCTTGTGGTGTAACACCTTTAACCATATTCATATCGCCTAACCATTCCTCTACTAGAGTTTTATCAGAAGCAATGATTGGTGGTATAAAATATTCCTCTTCCTTCAAAAATTCCATTTGATAATCCAATGTTCTATGTCTTTGAGTTTGGGCTAACTGGGCTAAAGAACCTTTGTAAGTTACCGAATAAACATCACTAAAGATATCTTGCTTACTATCTAAATTTTGACCGAATAAAGACAAGTATCTATTTTTTTCGTTTTTCATTAATCCTGCAACCAATATATTTTTAGGAATAAGAGCATTGATAAATTGATCCATAGCAAAAGATAACTTATTCTCAAATGGGTTATGTGTATCATGACTCATTATATACTCTTCCATCCAAGATAAAATATAGTTAATCTGTCTTAAAGTTGTTGTATAAATCATTTGGGTAGGCATAAATACAGTAACTAAATATCGCGCATTTTCTTGAGCCAATTTTTCTATTTTAGATGCATTATAAATGCTCCCATATTGTTCTGTTATTTTGATTTTAAAAATGTCAATCCATTTATTATATAATCGCTCTTCAGCAGGGGTAATAATAGATCCTTCTTTTCTTTCTACTTTCGTATATCTTGCTGACTTCTCACTAGTTGTATATTGATTTTCATTATTAAGAACCATAGCTAATATTTTAGGTATATTTTGAATATTAAAAATTATTGAAACATGATCATAAACACTATGATGTCCATTGTTTAATGTTCTTTCAATTCGACGCATTGTTTTTTCACTTGGCTCATTTTCTAAATGATGAAAGCCTTCCTTATCATAACAAACTCCAGCAATCTTACCACATAATTTAAGGGCCTCATCTTTATCAAAAGTACCATCATCTTTTACAAATTGACTTGATAAAAAATCAATTTGTATTCTTTGTTTTTCCATAAAAAAATCCTCCTAACTATTTTACCCTTTTTCTTCTTCATACTGCTACCAAGAGTAAAACTGTCAAATGGATTTTTATAGATTACTACACTGATAACTACAATCAGTATAGCATATTTTTTTACTTAATTATATAAAATATTTATTTTTTTATATCATTTCTTTTTAATAATAGTTTATTGTTATTATTATTATCTTTATTATTTGCCAAAGAAAAGTTTCTTGATATTTCTTGAACATGTTGTTCATCTAGTCCCAACATATTAGCTATTTCATTAGGTTGGAATGTTACGTTATCCACATTTATAGAACTAAGTGAAACGGCCATCATATCTTTAAAATCTAGATTATTAAATCGTTCATCATTTTGAACTATTTTTAACGTATCCAAAATACTTGTATAAACTTTCTTTCTAATACCATCACTAGTTGTTCTATCACTCTGTAAAGCTTTATCTATATTTGGTAACTTAGATATTATTACTTCTACTTTATCCTGATTGTAATCATTAAAAGCCATGTATTCAGTTTTAGATTTTTCATTAATATCAATAGGATTTGTTAATATTTTAGGCATTTTGTTTCTTATTAAATAATCAGCAGCAACATATACTTTCTTACCACAATCTTTGGCTTTGACAGGGTGAGAATAATCTTCACCATATCTCAATTTTAATACCCTTCTATTTTCATTAGTTAACTTGGATATAGCTAAATCTACTTCTTCTTTATTATAATCACTAAAAACATTATATATACTAACGGTCTTGCTGCAATGTAGTGTAGCACACGAAATATGAGGATTTATTAATAATCTTGTCATTTTTCCGTTTAAAATGTTATAAAGCCTTATGGAATCATCCTTATTACCTGTTACCCTTTGTCTAGGTTTTTGATAATCTTCACCAAATCTTAATTTCAATGCATCTTTATCTTTATTAGGTAACTTTGATATAGCTAAATCTACTTCTTCCTTACTGTAAAGTGGAAAATATTCATATATCTTTTTAGTTATCGTGTCCTTGCTAGCAATTAAATTAGGGTCTTTTAGTAATTCCATAATTTTAGGAAGTAATTTAGCATAAAAGTCCTTAATATCTTTGGAAGTACATTCAAGTGCCTTTACCGGATGTTCTAAGTCTTCACCATACCTTAATGTCAACAAATGTCTATCTTCTTCACTTAGCTTAGATATGGCTAAATCTATCTTCTCTTTACTGTAGTTGTTAAAATACTTATATATAGTTGAAGTTCCATTAAGAGATTGCCCTTTAGGGTCATCTAATAATTTTTCAATTTTGGGCCTTACAGTATTGCGAAATTTTGCTAAATTTTGTTTAGAACATCCCGTCTCTTTTGGAGACTGCAACAAATCTTCACCAAATCTTAATTTTAACACTTTACTATCTCTCGCATTTAATTTTGATACAACTAAATCTATTTCTTCCTTGCTATATGGTGAAAAATATGCATATATATTGCATGAAATACCTCTATTATGCACACGTGAATTAGGGTTATCTAACATTTCCTTTATTTTTTTTCGTATATCAAAAATATTATCATAATTGGCTTCTTTACTCTCCTTAAAACTTATTACTTTTCTAAAATCTTCACCGTATCTTTGCTTAAGTAGCGCTCTTTCACGTTCTGTTAATTTTGCAATTACTATATTGATTTCTTCTTCACTGTAATTAGAAAAATATTCATATAAGTTAACATTTCTACCTTCAATGGATAAACTAGAGTCATTCAATAATCTTCGCATTTTTAACTTGATATGACGAATTTTTTGACTAAATTTAAGCCCATCATCTAGAGGTGTTAATGATTCATCAAAATTGTCTCCATATCTTTGCTTAAGTATTAACCGTTCTTGATCTGTTAATTTATCAATTACTATATTGACCTCTTCCCTACTATAGTTAGGAAAATATTCATATAAATTCCACTTATTAACTGGTTTAGCGTAAGATAAACTGGGATTTTTCATCAAAATTTTAAGTTTAAATCTTAATATATTTGCTGTGTCTTTGTAGATTTTTTCCGAATATTTTTTATTAATTGATAATGTATCTAAATTATCACCGTATACTAGTTTTAATATTTTCCTATCTTGTTCTCCTAATTTAGCAAAAGCACAATCAGCTTCTTCTTTACTATAATTAGGAAAATTTTCATATAGACTAGGAGCAATATTCATCTTAGATATTTCTTCATTAAATGATTTTTGTTCATTTAACAGTCTCGGTAGCTTATTTTCAAAAATTCGATAAAATCTTCTAACATCATTATTAGATGGAAATTTATTTTTTAAAGGATGGGAAAAGTCTTCGCCATATCTTTGCTTTAATACTTGGATATCCGTTTCCTTTAATTTAGAAATGGCTAAATCGACCTCTTCCCTACTATAATTGGAAAAATATTCATATATATTTGAATACATACTTTTTGGCTGGGCATCACTTTGAATGTAATTCTTTCTAACATATACTGGATAATTAGGGTTCTTTAGCAATGGTTTTAGCCTTTCTTTTTTTATATAATAAACTTTGGTATAGTCACTACTATTTAAAGTTTTACTCTGTACTGGATGAGAAAAATCTTCACCATATTTTAATTTCAATATGTTTTTATCCTTATCATTTAATTTAGATATGGCTAAATCTATTTCATCTTTACTATATTGAGAAAATTCTATATAAATAGATGAAACTAACTTATATTTTAATGCCCCTAACATTTTGGGAATTTTACATTCTACTATATATCTTGATGCTTGATAAGTATTTCTTCCACAATCTTTAGGTCTTATTGGATGACAAAAATCCTCACCATATCTTTGCTTTAATACTTGGATATCTTTTTCATTTAATTTAGAAAGAGCCGAATCTATCTCTTCTTTACTATAATTGGCTAAGCATTCATACATAGTAAATAAACTATTTCTTTTATCATTATTCTCAGACTTATTCATAGCTACCCCCTTAAATGTCTTATATAATAACACTTTTTTCTAGTTTTTACAATATTACAATAAAAAGAACACTTAAAAACTAGTGTTCCTTTAAAATCGCAAGTCTATTTTTTTCTTCCTCTAATTTCTTTCGGTCCATATCGACGACATTTTGAGGCGCTTTATTAACATAATTTTCATTACTTAATAATTTTTCACGCCTAGCAATAGATGATTCTAAAGCTGCTATTTCCTCTAATATCTTACTAGTATCCTCTTCTTGTCCTTTATAATAGTAAGTAATATTAACCAGATTTGATTTATAACTAGCTGATAAATAATCACTATCATCAACACTTACTAGTTGCTCTTCTTTTATTTTTAATTGAGATAAATAAATATCTTTAAGTCTATCATCAATATCAATACTGATATAAGCATCTTTAGTAATATTGTTATTAGATTTCATATTACGAATAGCAATAATATCCTTAATAATCTTATCTAGTTCATCTTTTTCTTCATTAAAGACCTCTTTATTATTATATTCTGGATAATTGGCAATCATAATAGATGGGAATTCTTTAATTGGTAACATACCATATATTTCTTCCGTAACAAATGGCATAATTGGATGAAGCATAAGTAAAATACTTTTTAATACTTTCAATAAAACACTTTTAGTTGTATTATTCATATTTATCTTAGAAAGTTCAATATACCAATCACAGAAATCATCCCAAATAAATGAGTAAAGGATAGCACCTACATTATTGAAATCATAACGATCCATATTTTTTCTTACTAATTTAATAGTTGCATTTAACTTAGTTAGAATCCACTTATCAGATATTGTTAAATCTTGATATGTCTCATCACTGTCCTTAAATCCTTCCAAATTCATTAAAACAAATCTTGAGGCATTCCATAATTTATTGATAAAATTCCAAGTTGATACTACTTTCTCTGTATCAAATCGAATATCAGTTCCCATCGCACTAGCGGTTACTAAGTAATATCTTAGAGCATCTGTTCCATAAGAATCGATTAAATCCATAGGGTCAATACCATTACCTAGACTTTTAGACATCTTTCGACCTTGTTTATCTCTTATTAATCCATGAATAATACAATCTTTAAATGGTCTAGAATTCATATGTTTTAAAGATGAAAAAGCCATTCTTGCTACCCAGAAGAAAATAATATCATAGGCCGTAACTAAAACATCAGTTGGGAAATATCTTTCTAAGTCTTTAGTATCGTTAGGCCATCCTAAAGTGCTAAATGGCCATAAAGCGGAACTAAACCAAGTATCGAGTACATCTTCATCTTGTATCCATCCTTCTTCTTTAGGTGGGTTTTCTCCAACATATACTTCTTCCCCTTTATACCAAGCAGGAATTCTATGACCCCACCAAAGTTGGCGAGAAATACACCAATCATGGCAGTCTTCCATCCAATGATTTAATATCTTTTCAAAGTTTTTAGGGAAGAAATTAATCTTTCTATCAGCATCTTTTTGACTATCTAATAAGTCTTTGGCCATACTATTCATTTTAACAAACCATTGGCGAGATAAATAAGGTTCAACTACAGCATCTGTTCTTTCACTATGCCCAACACTGTGAGTCATTTCCTCAATTTTAATTAATAGGCCTTCTTTTTTTAAATCTTCAACTAACCTACTACGACATTCTTCACGAGTTAATCCCTGATACTTAAAAGCCTTTTCATTCATAGTAGCATCTTCATTCATAACAATAATTCTCTCTAAATTATGACGTACTCCAACTTCAAAGTCATTAGGATCATGAGCAGGAGTTATTTTAACAACACCAGTACCAAATTCAGGATCAGCATGAATATCCCCAATAATAGGAATCTTTTTATTAACAATAGGTAAAATTACATTTTTACCAATTAAATCTTTATACCTTTCATCATCTGGATGAACAGCTACCGCAACATCACCAAATAAAGTCTCTGGTCTAGTAGTAGCTACCTCTAAATAATTATTGCTATCTTCTAAATAATATTTTAAGTGATAGAATGCTCCTTTATCTTCTTTATAAATAACCTCTTCATTAGATAGAGCTGTCTTAGCAACTGGATCCCAGTTAATAATTCTATCTCCTCGATAAATTAATCCTTCATTATAAAGATTAACAAATACTCTAGTAACCGCCTTATTTAATCCTTCATCTAAAGTAAATCTCTCACGCGTATAATCGACGCTTACTCCTAATTTCTCCCATTGCTTATGAATATTATCTCTATGTTCATTAGTCCACTTCCAACATTCATCTAGGAATTTATCACGTCCTAATTCATATTTATTAATTCCTTGTTCCTTTAACCTATTAACTACTTTAGCTTCTGTAGCAATAGCGGCATGGTCCATACCTGGTAACCATAACACATCATAATTATTCATTCTTTTATATCTTACTATAACATCCTGAATGCTACCATTTAAAGCATGTCCTAAATGTAAGTTACCAGTTACATTAGGAGGAGGAATAACAACACAAAATGGTTTTTTGGCTAAATCATTTCCAGCTTTAAAATAACCTTTTTCTTTCCAAGTAATATATTTATTCTCTTCTACTTTCTTATGATCATATTTCTTATCTAACATATATCCTCCTTGTTACCATTTAATTTTTTTAATACAATATCTTTTAATTCATTAAATAAATTTTTATTTTCATCACTTACTTTAATACTATTAAGAAGGTTTACATAATAACCTTTTTCTCTTAATACATCAAGAGATGCTTGATAATTCATATCAAATATAAAAGCTAAGACACAAAGAATAGAATCTGATTTATTCTTAATATCTCTTAAATTAATAGATTTACCTCGTCTAAAAGTATCTACCACAATATCACTAGGTTGCATAATAAACTCATTACTATATTCTTCTTTTCTTACTCTAAAAATATCGATTTTATCACTATCCCTAATAATATTAGCAAATAACTTTTCCCTATCACTCGCTTCATCTATTATCTTTAATTTATTATGATTACGAACCGCTATTTTAATAATATTATCATACTCAGTATCGGTAATAAATTTTCTAATTAACCCTAAATCAAATAATACTCTTACCCCATTATCCGCATGATCCATAATAGTATCCTTAAAAGTATTGGTTTTCTCTACTTGTTCAAATCTTCCTATATCATGTAAATAACCAATTAGTCTTGCTAAATCTTGATCTTCAACTGACAAATGTAATCTTTTAGCAACCTCTAAAGAAATATTAGCTACTTCCAAAGTATGATAATATTTTAAACTAATTTTCTCATTACTAAAATCAAATTCATCTACATACTCTTTAAAAGTCTCTTCTATTTTTTTAAAATCCATAAATCCTCCAAAATAAAAGTCCTTATATATTTCTATATAAGGACGATTCTCTTCGCGGTACCACCTTAGTTCATATCTCGTAAGATATACACTTTAATATTTAACGCATACATACGTGACTATTTACTAATATTTCAATAATCAAACTCCATTGCTACCTTCAATAACTGCTATTATTCGTTTGCACCTTCCACGAACTCTCTATAAATATTAGTTATCTACTCCTCAACTTCATCGTTTATGTATATGATTATAGGTCATTTTTTAATATTTGTAAATATTAAAATGTTTATGGTTGAAATCTAATACAACTACTATAATTAATATTATTCATTCTATAGGTAGATTCTCCTTTTTTATTAGTACAAGTAATACTCTTAGTTACTTCTATATTACCTTTATTATTATTAAGGCGAATTGTTCCACTACAACTTACATCTTTATCATTATAACTAGTAACCATATCTTCACTTATTAATGTAGAAAGAGATATTTCCGTACAACCTATATCATTACTACCACCCAATTCATCTTTTAATTCTTCCGCATATCTTTTAGCGCCAGCATCAATAATATCCATGTATTTTTTATATTGACTCTCTTCATTTTGAACCATAACTTTACTAACATGAGGTATAGCTACTAAAAGAATAAAACCAATTATTACCAAAACTCCTATTACTTCAATCAAAGTAAAACCTTTTCTATTCATAATAATCACCCATTATCTTTATGTCATTATACCACAATCAAAATGTTTTGGACAACAAAATCATAATCATTTTTTTGACAATAGAATAAAATATTATAGGTGAAATATATATGTTAAAAGGAAAAGGTCATGGATTCTTTTGCATGTGCGATGTATGTAAAGCAAAAAGAAGATCTAGTCTTCTTTATTTAGGAGTACTTATAGGTTTAATTGTTGTCATTTTTTATCAATCACTTTTATTAATATTTGTTACTAGTAAAATTAATGCCGTTATCTTATTTTTAGAATTATTATGTTTAGCTATTGGTTGTTTTAGAGTAATGTTTTGAGACAAAGTTAATAACATCTTGTAAATAAGTAGTAAGATTATATACCTCTTTAGTATTGATTATTTCTCTATTAGATAAATCTAGTTTTTGCGGTACTAGAAGTAGCGCAAATAATAAATAATGTTCTTCTTCTTGTAAGGGATATTTTGAATTATATAAATCAAATAATGGTGAAAAATCTACTTTATCATACACATTTTGATATAGACTAAATAAATCATATATAGGAGAAGCTTTACATGATTTATCCCAACTAATTAAATATACATCATCATCTCTTATTAAATGATCAAGCTCTAAGTAGTTATGAATAGTAGCAATCCTAATATTTTTTTTATTTTTTATAGTGTTATACCATTGATTAATGAAATAACGACTCATATCAATACTTTGATAAATAAGACTAATATTTCTAAGTAATAAATAACCACTAGGAGACATATAACTTTCATCTTCTATCATAAATCGGATATTATCATAATAATTAGTTATATAAGTAAGCTTATCATTAATATCTTCATATATTTGTTTAATCTTATCTATCTCTAATGGTTTATAAAAGGTCGTTTTGTTATGTAGCATACTTATGAGATAAATAATGTCTAAGGCTTTTTCCGAGTCGGTTACATTAACATTATCAATATAAGGATATATTTCATAATATCTATTGTCGTTATAAAGATTTAAAAAATTATGAAAGTTTTTAGAATCTAAATATCTAAATAAGTCTCTATTATCATGTTTCTTTTTTTTTACTACAAAAGAGCCTTTGTCAGTATCAATTATTTGAATGCTTTTTAAATAAGAACAACGTTTAATTTTTAAATCTTTATCAATATCTTTTAAACTATTCATTAGAATTAGGAATAATAATTTTACTACCTATTCTGATATCTGATAAATCATTATATTCTGATAAAATATCACGAGTCGTATTATATTTGTTTAAAACAGTATCAAGGTTATCCCCATCACGCATGATATAGATGCAATAAGTGGAAAATGTTTCATCAGTATCTTTAAAAGCTGAAAAGATACTGGCTACATTGGTTTGGGTATTATTGTTAGTATTATTAACAGGCACATTAGTTAAATTTTCATCTTTATTAGGATAATATGGTAAGGTCTCTGGCATTAATGAAAGATTATCTTGGTTATTATTGGTATCGTCATCGTTAGTATCAGAGTTATCATTATTATCATCATTATTATCTACAGGTATTTCTAATTTTTCACTAGTACTAGTATCTAAGAATAAGTCCTCTACTTCATTAGGATCAATACAACGCTCACTGTCTTTTTCATCATAATTAGTTATAGTGTTCACCTCTTCTTCTTTTTCACTTGCTAATTCCAAGTTATCAATACATAAATCTATTTTTAATAATAGTTTTTCTTCATCAATAACCTCATAAACAAAATCATCAATATCTAGAGTGACATTACTGGTATCATATTTACTGTCAATTGTAATTTCTATAGGAATTTTGTAACTAAATTCTTCATCAATTTGACTAGCTTCTGTCATTTTATAAGAACCTGATACAATAAAATCACCGGCTATCGTATCCTCATCTTGCACTTCTAAAGTATGTTCAAGCGATATGCTAGTTACTTTACTAATCATCGTTTTAAAGGTAATTTCCTTATTAAAAGGTATTATTTGCTTCATTATTAAATTCTCCTTCCTAATGCAATATATGATTAATTTAAAAATTTATACAAAAATATTACAAACCTTGACTATAGATATATAAAATGGTATAAATTTGTTATAAATAAACTACAATGCATATGCAAATAAAGAAAGAAGTTTTTTATGAAGAAATTTATCAAAAATATAAACCCTAACATTATTTTTATAATTATTTTGATTATTCAAATGATGTTTATGATTAAAATTTGCGATATGAAAAAAGGATACTGGGTAGATGAACTATGGTCTTATGGATTAGCTAATAGTAATTACCATGCACAACTTTGGGATGATGGTGGTTTATCAAATATTAAAATTGATCCAACTGTATTTAAAAACTATATTTTAGTTAATCAAAATGAAAGATTTAATTATAGTTCTGTTATATATAATCAGACAAAAGATGTTCATCCACCACTTTTTTATTTGGTGCTACATACCATGTCTTCTTTTTTCCCCGAACAATTTAGTAAATGGTTTGGATTAATACCCAATATTATTTATTTTGCAATTACAATTATTTTTATCTATAAAATGGGAAAATTGTTTGCTAAGAATGACCCATTATTTCCATTATTGCCAGTATTGTTTTTTGGATTTAGTTTAGCAGCAATTAATTCAGTTACGTTTATTAGAATGTACATGCTATTTGCAATGTTAGCAACTATCTTTGCTTACCTCCACATGAAATGTTTGAAGGATGTAACCATTAATCGGAAAAATTTTCTTGCTATAGCATTAATAATGTTTTTAGGATCTTTTACTCATTATTACTTTATTATCTTTGCTATTCCATATGCCTTGTATTTTTTAATATTGTTTATAAAAAGGAAAAAATATAAAGATATAATAAAATACTTTGGAGCTCTAGCAATTGGATGTTTTACTACTTTTATATTATTTCCAAGCGTATTAGTAAATGGTCAAGAGCATCGAAAAACCTTTATTGAGAATTTATTAAACGTGAGTGATTTAGGTTCTCGTATTAAAAGTTTCTTTACAATAGTAAACGGTGATTTATTTGGAAATTTATTTTTCCCCATTATAATTATTGGGGCATTAATCATTATTTTACATTTTATAACTAAAATTATAGGGTCACTTTCTGTTCATGATAACCAATTCGTGGTCTCCATCAATCAAAATGCCGATAGATTTATTTTTGATTATCATAAAATTCAATATATATTCATGATTATGATAGGAAATATTGTATATTTTATAGCCACCTCAAAATTAGTACCCCTAGTATTTGACCGTTATATGATGCCTATCTACCCTCTTTTACTATTTACTATTTGTGTATTTATATATGAAGTTATTAAATTAGCATGTCAAAAGAAAGGAAAAACATTCTTTGTTACTGCTTTATTCTTAGCACTTATAATTAGTGTTTCATACTTTACAGGAAGTACTAGATATTTATACAAAAACCAAATAGATAAAGTTGCAATTAGCAAGAAATATCAAAATAAAATAGCCGTTTTTGTATATGATGAAGACGATGATCATGAATATATTCTCAATAATAATATATTAGAATTAATGAATTATCGTGAAGTTTATCAACTTCCTTTCGATAAACTTAAAAATCTATTTAATGTATACCATGGTAATGAAGAGGAAGTAATTATTTACATAGATAAATATATGAATCAAATGCCGGACCAAGTAGAATTATGTAAGAATGAATTGAAGT
This sequence comes from uncultured Bacilli bacterium, assembly GCA_947601845.1. Classification (GTDB taxonomy): domain Bacteria; phylum Bacillota_I; class Bacilli_A; order RF39; family UBA660; genus RGIG3091. Next base: position 14,407 of record CANQGH010000004.1, read on the forward strand.
TAATATTTTTCCTTACAAAAGATGAGTTGCTTTTTGAAGATGATAAAGTGTATGCTTATCGAATCTATAATTAAAGTAGCCTTTTTTACTATTCCCTTTTTAATACCCTATTATTCTTTTGTAAAATTACTGAAATATGCCATTACCAATAATTTTGTTAACGCATTAAAATGAATAATATTTTAACCACTCAAAAATCATTTATATAATAAGCATATCTGATCACAAAAATATTAATTCATAATAAAACCTCATCTCTACAATTCAGAAATGAGGTATTTTAATTATTGACTTATGTTGATAAATTATTTTAACTAAGTTTTACTTCATATGGGCTAGCACTTGTTCCTATCCCACTTGCTAATTCAACATCTGCTCTTAAATTGATAACAGGTCGAACTCCAATTGACGTAGAAGCTGCTGTATTATAAAGATATCCAGATGCATTAACACTATACATAAATGCTTTATAACTACTAGTAAATTCATACGGGCTCATTGTCCAATAAGCCGTCGCAGTATGTAAATAAGAGTCGGTCGCCGTTGTACCTGTCATTGCATAGCCAGCATAAACTAATTCATCAGCTGTTATTAGACCAATTGGTGATGTTAAAGCTCTATTTCCAAGGCTGTTATTTACTGTAAATAAATCATTTTTCTGCTTACATGCCAGTGATGGTGAACCGACTCGTTGTAATCTTTCTTTAGCAGCATATGTTGTTGGTGAAGAGGCATAACCTTTACCATAATAAGCTTGATATATACTACGATCGTTACAAAAACCGCTATCGGCCAAATATGAAGAATTGCTAGCTAACTTACTTGTGTACCACGCATCTAATTTTCCTTTTATGGTACTAGCTGTTTTATTACCATTTTCTTCTTCATAACTGGTTTTATATCCACCACCATTCATGTATCCAACATAAGAATTTGCACTGTCTGAGCTATTAAAAGCAGAATTTTCGGTTACTGAACTAGCCCCACTAGCTGTAGCTGTTGTACCTTGGTAAATTAAACGGATCGTACCATCTTCATTAATTCTTACTATTCGCCAAAAAAGCCCCGCAAACTTAACATAATTATTAGTTACAGCTCCTCTAAAATAATATGTAGGTTGCCCATTAGCTGTTCCCTTCGTTGTATAATAAAGTCCTCTTCCGTTAGATGCACTACTATTATTTTTAAAATTAATATTGCTATCGCTTAATACAGTGTTATTCTTTAGTATTTGTTGTACCAAATAATTCTTTTGTAACTCTGGAACTAATTCACCTGGAGGTGTTGGATTACTAGATGAATACTGTCCTACTTTAATTGTTACTTCAATGGTCTTTGTTTTACTTGTTGCTTGTCCTGTTGATAATGGGTTATATCCTACACTTAATGTAAGAGTTAATTTATTACAAGTGCTCCCCGTACAAGCTTTTATAACATCACCCTTTTTAACGCCAGATAATCTCATATAAACATCTTCTGATCCAGTAACGGTATAACTAGCACCTTGTATTTCCGCATCTAGCGTACCATAATTCGTAATATCTATCTCGTAAGTTGCTTCATCCCCCGGCACAACTAAATCCACATTAAATGTTGCCAAAGTTCCACTAGCCGTAGGTGTAGATTTATTGGTAGCTCCTCCTGTTAATGTTTTAGTCCTTATGTCTGAAAATTCTACTCGCCATGTTGTAGCTATAGTACCACTAGAATTTATTTTTAAAGTTGAACTAAATGCTGCATATCCTACACTCATAAGCACTGCTACAATAATTAAAGATGCAATTATTATATTATTTCTTCTACGATCCATAACAGCCTCCATAACTTCTTTTATTTTTACACTATTACAATATATATTTATTATATATCTTTATGATATTGTTTTCAAGAAAAAAAACAACTAAACAGTTATTTTTCATTTAAAACTTTTTCATATACTTCTTTTAGTTTTTCACCAATTACTTTTAAATCTCTTTCACAAGCTACTTTATATCCTTCTTCAGTTACATCAGGCAACTCATTATTTAAAATTTTTTTAATTTTTATTTCAAATTCATTAACATCTTTTGCTTTGTAAACATTAACCCCATCTTGTAACCATTCACTAAAAACAGGAATATCTCTAATAATTGCTTTTGTTTTACAAGCACAAGCTTCTAATATTGGAATACCTTCTGTTTCTTCTAGGGTTGGAAAAATATAAAGATCCGCTCCAGATAAAGCATCAATAATCATCTCTTGTTCTACATAACCGGCAAAAATCAAATTAGGTAATTTCGTTTTAACAGCCTCTCTTATCTTATTAGGAATGGTATATAAAGGAGTATATCCAAACCAAATAAATTTATATTCTTTTAATCTTTTAGCTAATTCTACAAAGTCCAAAATACCTTTTCTCTCTAAATATAATCCTATACCCATAATAACTTTATCATCTTTCTTAAAGCCATAAGTTTTTCTAAAGTTACTGGCTCCCTCTTTAGTTGCCACAAATTTTTCAATTTCAATTCCATTAGATATAGCGGTAATTTCTCTACCCATATTATAATTATCTAATAACCTCTTAGAATATGGCGTTGGTGTAATAATATGATCTCCCAATTTATAACATGTTATAATCCACTTTTTAAACATAGGTGCTATCTGATTAGATAAAATAAAACTATTACGGAAATCTTCTTCGGTGGAATGAGCATGATATACAACTTTCTTGCCATTCTTCTTGGCTTGTTTTGCTAGAGAATAACTTTTAGGACCATAAGTATTGATATGAACAATATCAAAATCTTCTTCTGGATCTAAGGTATACTCCACACCTGCATATTTTAAAGCTTTCATTTGATGCTTAATAGCCTTACCTAATCCACTTTTTCCAATATGTTCAAGCCCTTCTGTATATAATAAAACTTTCACTTAGTTCACCTCTATCATCTTATATTAATTATACATATTTTTCTAAAAAAAATCTACATTAATATAATTACAATTATGTAAGATATAGAAGTTTGATATTATTGTAAAGAAGTTTTTAAATTATCAATAGCATTTTTTTCTATTCTTGATACTTGAGCCTGACTAATTCCCAACTCACTTGCTATTTCCATTTGCGTTTTACCAATTACAAATCTTTGATCTAGAATAAATTGCTCTCTTTCATTTAATCTTTTAATAGCATCCCCTACGGACAATTTAGTATCTAAATCACTACTTTTTACACTCTTATCCTCGATTTGATCAAATAAATAAATAGTGTCTCCACCATCAGAATAAATAGGCTCAAAAATACTAACTGGGTCTCTCATCGACTCTATGGCATTAACAATATCAAAATCACTCACATTTAATTCTTTTGCTAATTCCTGAATAGATGGCTCAACACCTTTTTCCATTACCAATTCTTCTTTTAATTTTAATATTTTATATGACAAATCTTTCAAGGATCTACTTACTCTAACACTATTATTATCTCTTAGATATCGCCTTACCTCACCTTGAATCATAGGAACACAATAGGTAGAAAATTTTACCCCATAGGACAAATCAAAATTATCAATAGCTTTTAATAGACCTACACATCCTATTTGAAATAAATCATCCATATTTTCTTCTTTATGAGAAAATTTTTTTAATATGGCTAATACTAATTTTAAATTACCATTTACTAATTCATCTCTAGCAAAGGGATCACCATTTTGCATTTTTCTAAATAATTCATCCATCTCTTCACTAGTTAATACTTTGATATTTGCTGTATTCACGCCACTTATCTCTACTTTGTGACGTGCCATAACCTTTTTCATCCCTCCCACTTTTATAGTGAAAAAGATTAGATGTTTTTATACATTTTATATTTACAAAATTTTTACGATATCATAAAATATTAACCATTAATAAAAAGGAGCAACAATATGGATGACACTATTCAAAATGTCCATAATTATCTAATTAATAAAGGGTATGCAAATAAAGTATATTTGTATAAGTCTGCAATGTTAACGGAAAGTAATTTTCCTGAAACTGCTAAAATCTTAAAAAAGTATGCTTTTACTACCTATAATTATGCTATAAAGTATAATGATGAAGCTAGGACTAAAATTATACCTTATTACTCTAATATTATTGATTCTTCTATAATAGAGTCATTTGTAATGTATTTTAAAGAAGAAAAAGAATGTCTAAATATATTAAAAGAGTTGTTAAAAAATCATAAACAACTTATTAAAATATATCCTAAAAATTCTTGCTGTTCTCTTTTAGCTTTTGCTTTATGTATTAGTTGTATGGAAAATATTAATAAGATTAATAATATCTCTTTTTTTTATAAAATTCCTGGTACGGTAATATTACAACCAGAAATGATTGAACCTCAAAATAAGAAGTTAGTAAAACAAATTAATAATTTTTTAAATAATGCAAAAGACTAATATAAACCAAATTTTTATACTAGTCTTTTTTCTTTAACATAATTATAATTACTATTATTATTTAAAACTTCCTCTACTTTTTCAAGATGAGAAGAAATAGTGTTTATAAAGTATTCTTTTAGTTTTATAGGCATTTCTTGATAAGTTCTTTGTTCAATGATTTCAGGAATCAATTCAAAGTTTTCTTGTAATTTATCCACTTTCTCTTTTACTCTATCAAAATAGCATGATGATGACACTTTCAAAAAATGATCTAATACTTTTAAAGGAGTTCTAATATTTTGATTATCTACTGTTAATAATAACTTCTTTTCTTCTAATGTTTCTATCGTAATAAAATCTCTTCGATGTAAATTAATAATTCTAGCTTTATCAAAATGTGGTGATAATTCATCTCCATTAATTCCCCAATTATCACTATGATCATCGACATTTATTGTTAAAATATCTATTATTAAATTATCTATTAACCTATCCATAAAATGCATTATTATCGCTTGTTTATTCGCATCACTACGATATCTATATTCTAAGATTGACCATATATCCTCTAAATTATTTAATTTGTCAGTAACATCATCTATGGTATCTTTATTATTGTCAATATTATACCAAGCACTAAGTACTTCATCATCTTTTAATTTTTGTTCATAAAAATCGAGTATAATATCAAATCCTGAAAAGTAACTGTTAGGATTTTTTACAAAATTATAACTAATTACGCCTTCATATCCATTAAAAGTTGCTAAATCATAATGAGCGGTTGGCATATCTAATAGTCTAGATATTTCTTCAGAGATTAATTCAGCATACCCTGAATAACTGTTATGTATGGTTGTTTTAAATAAAGCAATATTTTGACCCGTCATTCTATCAACAATCCAAAATTTGTCCATAACACCATTAGGAGCTACATCTATTAATCCGTGATTATATAAATCCTCTTCATCTATATATTCTTTTTTTAATATTTTTCTAAAATATTCATCTAGGTTTAGGTACCCATTTATTCTTTTTATTCTTACATGATTTATTACACCATTCATTTGGTTTTATTTTTTATTACAAAATTATAGGCATCACGGCACATATCAACAATATCTTTCTCTGCTACCCACCCTAATTTTTCTTTAGCATAACTAGGGTCAGCATAACAGCTAGCTATATCGCCTGGACGACGCCCTACTATTTTGTAATTAACTTTAACATTATTAACTTTAGAAAAAGTATTGACAATTTCTAAAACACTATACCCCTTACCTGTACCTAAATTATAATAATCAATACCGATTGTTTTATTTATAACTTCAAGAGCTTTTAAGTGCCCTCTACTTAAATCAACCACATGAATATAGTCCCTTACTCCTGTTCCATCTTTGGTATCATAATCATTTCCAAAGACACTTAAACATTCTAATTCATTAGTTGCAACTTTAACTATATATGGCATTAAATTATTAGGAATATCATTAGGATCTTCTCCAATAAGTCCTGAAGAGTGCGCTCCTATTGGATTAAAATATCTAAGAACCGCAATGCTCCAACTATTATCAGCTATTACCAAGTCTTTTAAAATATTTTCAATCATTAATTTAGTAGAACCATATGGATTAGTTGTTGATAATGGAAAATCTTCTTTTATTGGAAGACTCTTAGGGCTTCCATATACAGTAGCACTTGAAGAAAAGACTAATTTTTTAACATTATATTTACTCATAACCTCACATAAAGTAAGCGTTGAATCAAGATTATTGCGATAATATTTAAGAGGTAATTGAACGGACTCTCCAACAGCTTTATATCCAGCGAAATGAATAACCGCATCAATATTTTCTCTTTCAAAAATATCTTCCATTAATTCCTGGTTACGAACATCTCCTTCATAAAAAGTTAAATCTTTATTGGTTATTTCTTTAATCTTATCTACAACTTCCCTTTTAGAATTAGATAAGTTATCAACAATAACAACCTCATATCCATTATCTAATAGTTCAACACACGTATGACTACCTATATAGCCACATCCACCAGTTACTAATATTTTCATAATTCCTCCCTTTTAATTTATATTAAATTCTTTCATTTTAGAAAGAATTCTTTTATATAAGTTTAAATTATTAGAATATTTACTTTTATCATTAAATTTCACAACTATATCACAACCCTTATCACTTTGGAAATTGTTATCATACTCTATATTAAAAATACCAATATCATTTTGTAAATATGATTTTATTTCTTCACAATTTACCAAATCACAAACTTTTTCTAAAGATGTACACATTCCAAAATTATTACTTTTTTTATTAAATCCTAAAAACCAATTGTATGAATATAGAGTTCCATCTTGATTTAAAATAAGTCCCTTGCCTTTAGTAGAATCCCATTCATGTAAATCCAAAATAGCATTAACACGCATTTTCTCTAATTGCTCTGCTATTTCTTGTTCTTGTGATTGCATATCTACCATATCCCCCACCTCTTCTTTTAGATTATATCATAAACCAAAAGAAAACTCTATCAAAGTGATAAAGTTTTTAAAAGATTCTAAAAGTTAACATACTCAATTAAATTAATATATTCTCCTCATCAATAGGCACCTTTCCTATTAATGCTGTCTTCTTGTTGATGCTACTGTAGTATTTCTCGTATTTTCAATATGCGCCATATAAACTTTAAAATTGATCATCCATCAAAAAGTCAAAAATGTTAAGATGCTTAATTCCATCTTGAGAATAATCTTCTTTATTAATTGAAATTACATATTTAGGATAATTATCATTTATACTATTAAAGGCATTAAATTCTCTATTCCTAGTTTCTTCATTTGATAAATCATAACAAGCTTGAATATATTTAACACTTTTATTTTTTGATGCTATAAAATCTATCTCACCATCTTTTGTCTTTCCAACATAAACATCATATCCTTTTTTTATTAATTCATTATATATTAAATTTTCAAAAGATTGTGAGTAATTAATTTCTTTACTATTTGTTTTAATTCTTTTTACACCCAAATCTGTAGCATAAAACTTATTTAATGATTTTAACACAGCTTTACCAGTTACATCATATCGATAAACTCTGTTAATAATGAAAGTTGAACAAAGTGCTTCTATATATTTATACAATGTATCTGTTGCAACTTTATTACCACTTTTATCTAAATAATCTAACACATTTGTTGCAGAAAATTCTCTTGTTTCAGTTTCTAAAATATACTGAAGTATTTTATTAAATGAAGTGACATCCGATATTCCAAGTCTTTCTACAACATCTTTAAGAAGTATTGAATCATAAACATCTCTAATATAATTATCTTTTGAATCATCATTTTCAAAATAAAATCTTTGAGGTAAAGTACCCCATTCAAAAATATCTAATAATAAATCCAAATAATTTTCTGGTTTAGTATTCGTTATTAGGGCAGCTTCTTTAAATGATAAAGGATTAATTCTAAAACTCACATACCTACCTGATAAATCTGTTGATAATTCTAAAAAAGTCATTTTACTATTTGAACCAGTAATAAAAATACTAAATTGATTAGTAATCCTTAAAGAATTAATAGCTTTTTCAAATTCTTGTACTTTTTGAACTTCATCCAAAAATACATAATAAGTCTTTTTATCTTTTACTAAATTTTTAATATAATTATTTAATTCAATGGCATTCGTTATGTTAGCATAATCAAGAGATTCAAAATTTATATATATAATATGATCATCTTTTACTCCGCTTTCTTTAATCTCTTCTATTATTTGTTGCAAAATTACAGATTTACCACTTCTTCTTAATCCACATAAAATTTTTATTAATGAGTTTACATGATAAAAATCTTTAATTTTATTTAAATAATAACTCCTTTTTAACATAGCCTTTCACCTCTTCATTAATATTATACAACAAAATGATTTAAATAAAAAGTTTTTTTGTTTAATTGGAAAAACTTTTTATTTTTACATTTTATTTGGTTGGATTGGAAAAACTCTTTTGTTGAAAATTTTGCCACTTTATTATAATGATATGAAATAGATATTGAAATCATATGCCACTATAAATTTAAATTCATTTAAATTAAAAAGTAAAAAAGAAGTATTACCATAGTTCTTTAATTCTTTCAAAGAACTTTTACATATACTTCTTTTTATAAGCAACTGATCTTTTTTTTGAAATTATATCATTTTTATAACTGTAAATGAATAGCAAATAAACATTAATATTTAATCAATTTTATGCTCTTCTCTTATTTTTATTTTTTGATATTCCATTTCCGTAATAAGATTATTCCTTAATAACTCATTTATGCATCCTGTTTTATACAATAAGCTGTTAAATTATCTACTTCTTTTTGATTTTTTCTTTTCCACCCATGTAAGGTTGTAATACTTTTGGAATCAATATGCTTCCATCTTCTTGATAATTGTTTTCGATTAATGCAATTAGTCCTCTTGGGGAAGCTACTACGGTATTGTTTAGTGTCGCAACATATTTGTTACCTGACTCTGTCTTCATTTTAATACCTAGTCTTCTTGATTGGGCATCTCCTAATGTTGAACATGAACCAACTTCAAAATATTTTTGTTGTCTTGGACTCCAAGCTTCAATATCACATGATTTTACTTTAAGATCAGCCAAATCTCCACTACAACATTCTAATGTTCTAACTGGGACATCTAGGCTTCTAAAGAAATCAACCGTATTTTTCCACATTTTATTGTACCATTCCATAGCATCTTCTAATTTACAAAGAACAACCATTTCTTGTTTTTCAAATTGATGTACACGGTAAAGACCTCGCTCTTCTAATCCGTGAGCTCCTACTTCTTTCCTAAAACATGGTGAATATGAAGTCATTGCAATAGGAAGCTCTTCTTCTTTCAAAATTTGACCTTTAAATTTGCCTATCATAGAATGTTCACTAGTACCAATTAAGAATAAATCTTCACCTTCGATTTTATACATCATGGCATCCATTTCTGCAAAACTCATAACACCAGTTACTACATCACTTCTAATCATAAATGGTGGTATACAATAAGTAAATCCTCTATCTATCATAAAGTCTCTAGCATAGGCAATCATAGCTTCATGAAGTCTAGCAATATCTCCCATTAAATAATAGAAACCATTACCACTAGTTCTACCTGCAGCCTCTTTATCTAGTCCATTAAACTTTTCACATATATCAGCATGATATGGTATTTCATAATTTGGTACCACCGGTTCTCCAAATCTTTCAATTTCAACATTTTCGGTATCATCTTTACCAATAGGAACTGAATCATCAATCATTTGCGGAATAACCAGCATTTTTTCTTTAAAGACTTCTTGTAGTTTTACCTCTTCTTCTTCAATTTCCGCTATCCTCTTATTAATATCGGATACTCTTTGCTTCTTAGCATTAGCGTCCTCTATCCTTTTTTCACGCATCAATGCCCCTATTTCATCACTAGTAGTATTTCTTTCACTTCTTAAATTGTCCCCTTCTAATTTTAATTCTCTTAACTTTTCATCAATTTCTACTACCTCATCTACAAGTGGTAGTTTTTCATCTTGAAATTTCTTCTTAATATTTTCTTTTACTAATTCTTTATTTTCTCTTATAAACTTAATATCTAGCATTTTAATTTATCTCCTTTAACCTATTAATTATTTTTTCATGGGTAGGAACATACCTTTTTTCTACTCTTTGATAATCTTTAACTGTTGGATTCTTAATTCTAGTTATATCCATATTATTCTCCAAATCGGCTAATTTAACATTTAAAGCCTCACGCGATCCATGTTTAATAATATTATCAATATAATTATCATAATCAACTTTCTTATCTCTTGTTAAAATGGAAACATCTTCCACTATTTTACTAGGAAAACCTATTTCTATTAAATCTTCCTTAGTGACTTTTTTATCCTCAATTACATCATGAAGAAGTGCTACTACTTTTTCATCAATACTAGAAACATGCCTATATACATAAACAATATGTAACATATATGGCATTCCACCTTTATCAAGATCACTTTCAAACAATGTACTGACAATTTCTAACGCCTTATAAATTAAATTTTCACTTTCTTTTAATTCCTCATACTTACCTTCATCAAAATATTCTTTTAACATAATTTTCCTCCTCATATAAAACAAAAAGACTAACAATAGGAGTGAATTATTCACGGTGCCATCCTAATTTAGTCTTAATTTACATAACGGTATTACCGGAAATAGATACTTAATTTCCCTATTTCACTCATGAGTTGATTCAGTATTTTTATTCTTAGTTTACACCAACCACTAAGTCTCTTAAATAATAAACTAATACTTACTAATCTCAATCAACGATTTACACACTAATTATAGCATATTATTATTTTTTATTTCAATCTTTTACTTAAAATTTTCCCTGAGTAATTTAACATATTAGATATATCTTGGTTTTGGACAGTTAAGTCATAAATTTTTTCTATGACTCCATCATTAGTTTTAACCATAAAAACAAATGGAATATATAATCTATCTGTATACTTAATATTTTGAAAAAAACCTATTTTACTAGCATTTAATGCTTCATCAATATTGTTTTCATCTATGTATTTATTATCATAATCGGGTATGGCAACTTTATACATTCCATCTTTATCATCTTGATATATAATGGAATAATCTGTAAATGATAGATTTTCAGTTTCAATAAAAGAAATTCTTTTTAAGCATATATAATTTCTCATGATGTACACTTCCTTTTTAGTTAGGTATTATTATAGCAAAGAGGAAAATACTTTTCAACTCTATACCTAGTAATTAACTAATCTCTTTTAATAATTTGTCTAACTCTTCCTCTTCTTCTTTGGACATTTCTTTATTTTCATAATCTTTTTCAAACCATGATGGAAGAGCTTCTTCTTTTGGAGCATATTTTCTATTTGGAGTATCTTCTTTTTCTTTATTCATTAATTTTTTTATTTTCTTATGTTCTTTTTCAGCGATGTGCATAGCTTCTTCAACTGTTTCAATATTTAATCTGGCCCATTGGGCTGCTACTGTTTCCACATAGTTTCTCGTAAACTTTTGATTATTTACCTTTAAAACATATGCGATTAATACATTAACAACGCCGGGTTTCATCTTTAGTTTAACCATTAAATCTTCTATTATTTGTAGTTCTCTTAAAGTAGGTTCCCCATTTTTATATTTACTTCGCAAATAATCATATGGTGTAATATTTTCAAAAGTATAAACTTGTTTGGCCCAATTAGAAGTATCACCACTAGGAGTTTTTAAATAATCAGGTTGTTTACTATATATTAAAGTTGGAAGCTTTCCTCCTTGTTCAAATTGATAAAAACCTCTAGCACTTTTACGAAGTTCCATCTTATCAATTAGACCTTTTTCATTAAGGCTATTACGTACCAAGCCTTGCATATTTAAATCATCTATATTATATACAAAAGCTAAAGAATTGATTAATTCTTTTACATCATCAGTAAAACATTTTTCATTAACCATACTTTTAGGGATAGAAGAAATTAATAAATTGAAATCTATTCCGTTAGTTAGTTCTATCTTACCTTTATTTTTATTTACAATATTATCGTTTTCAACATAATTTGTTCCACTAGTAACTGTAAAAACATCATTGAATTTAGCCGTAATATCTTCATAATCTTTTAAATTAATTTTAGGAACTCTAAAATAGTTTATAACATTTTCATATTCTTTTTTTCCTAAATTATTATATAAAACGACATTTAGAATTGGATGATTAAAAAAATCATTAGCCGATAATGGAGAATATAAAACATACACAAAATTATTGATATGTTCGTGTTTAACATAGGTTTTTAATAATCCAACTGCCTCTAGTTTTTCTCTTGCAATAACGATATTAGGCAATTTCAACTGCATGGTACTCATCAAATGGTGGTGTGTTAATTCATCACTCATTAAATCTTTTTTTAATAAATCATCAATCAATGTAAAGTATAAAGTAACGGCTGTATAACCAATAATGGGTTGATACAACATCGTTATTATTTTACGATCTACTTCATCAATAATAGTTTTATTAACTACAACATAAGTATCTGCTGGTAAAATTGTATTGTTCATATCATCACCACCTAAAAGATACTTTTATTATAATCTATTGAGAAATAATTAACAAGAATAATAAAGTATTTTAAAGGGAAATTGGACCATCTTTTTGACAATTAAAAAAGATACAAATTTTGTACCTTTTCATCTTAACTAAAAAACATTCTAACAATATCATTAAAGGTTATAAACAATAATAATATTAATAATAAGATAAAGCCAATGCTGTGGAAAATATTTTCCACTTTAGGGTTTACTGGAGAACCTTTAATCTTCTCAATAATTAAGAATAATATTCTTCCTCCATCAAATGCTGGAAATGGAATTAAATTAATAAATCCTACATTAATACTTAATAACGCCACTAATTGTAATACACTTTCTATTCCTGCGCTTCTAGTTTGGCCTACTATAGAGTAAATACCAACTGGACCACTTAAACTATCAACACCAACACTACCAGTAAATAATAGCTTCAAAGTAATAAACATTTGATGAAATAAAGCTCCTGTCTTAACTACGGCATATTTTAAAGGCGCTAAGAATCCTTTTTCATTTTCTCTAATAAATTCAATTCCAAACTTATAAGATGTTCCTTCTTCTACAGTTTCTTTTTGTGGAGTTATTTCATATGTTACTACATTGCCATTAGCTTTTTTTATTTTAAATGTGACAGGGTCACCAGATGTTTCTAGTGCTAGATATAATCTTACATCATCAACAGTGGAAATCTTATTACCATTTACTTCCAAGAATCTATCTCCTACCTCAATACCAGCAGACTCCATTGGATACCCTGCGGTTAATCTTGATACTACTGGATCCATATTAGGAGAGCCGAAAAAGATACCACATAAAATTAAAATTAAGAAAGCTAATATAAAATTATTACCAGCGCCAAAGAACATAATTAGAAAACGTTGCCATACTTTCTTATTATACATTTTCTTTTCTTTAGGAACACTCTTATCGTCTTCTACTTCCTCACCACTAAGTTGTACAAAGCCCCCAATAGGTATAGCTCTTATACAGTACTCTGTTTCATCTTTTTTGCTTTTCTTAGACCATATCTTAGGTCCCATACCAATCGAAAACTCATAAACATAAACACCGAACATTTTGGCAAAGATAAAATGTCCAAATTCATGAACCAAAACTATAACCCCTAAAATCAAAATAAACAAAATCAATGTTATTATCATTCTTTATTCCTCCTTATAAGATTTCAATAAACAATATAAATCCCAAAACAATAAAAATAATACTGTCTAATCTATCTAAAATACCTCCATGCCCAGGTATTAAATTAGAAAAATCTTTAGTCCCATAATATCTCTTAATCGAAGAAAAGATTAAATCACCTAATTGACCAATAAGTGATAGAAATAAAGTAATAAATATAACAATTCCCATATCAAGTCCTAAATCAATAAATGTCGAAAAATACATACTTCCCATCACTACTCCCATTATAGTTCCTCCGATTAAACCTTCTATTGTTTTTTTAGGAGAGATAATAGGTGCTAAAGGATTCCTTCCAATATATCTACCAGTAATATATGCAAAAGTATCAGTCATTATGGAAATTATAAATAAATATATGATATATTCCAAACTAAAATTACGAACTAAGATAAGTAAATTGAAACTTAATCCTATAAAAATAGTAGATCCAACTAAGAATAGTGCATCATTTAAGTTATATCTTTTATTATCATTGATAAAAACCATTGGTGATAAGAAAACAAACATTATAATAGACATTAACCTATAATCCATCAAAAAGAACAAGTCTTTTGATTCATAATTATTTAGAGTCATAAAAGTGACAATTACATAGGCACATATCTCTACAAAGAAAGGAAACTCTTTTTTAGTTTTTCTTATTTTAATTAATTCATGAAGTCCTAATAACGCTATTAAAAGCATTAGTAATGAAAAAGGTAATCCTCCTGTTAATAATAAAGGAATAAATATGGCTAATAAAACTATAGCACTTAGTACTCTTACTTTCATAATTAATTTCCTCCGAATCTTCTATTTCTATTATAGTATTCTTCTAATACCTTATCAAACTCTTTTTCTTTAAAATCTGGGAAATAAACATCAGTAAATACCATTTCACTATATGCTAGTTGATATAACATAAAATTACTAATTCTTAGTTCACCACTAGTTCTAATCATTAAATCAATTGGTGGTAAATCGTGATATAAATATTTAGCAAAACTTTCTTTATTCAAGCCATCTAAATTTAATTTCCCTTCTTTATAATCAAGGGCTATCCTACGGCTAGCATCAATTAATTCCTCTTGACCACCATAGTTTAAACAAATGTTTAAAATACCTTTATCATTATCTTTGGTCTCTTCTTCCATTTTAGCCATAGCATCTAATACATCTTGTCTTAATGGACTTTTTCTACCTGAAAAGATTACTTTAATGTTCTCCTTTTTGAATTGTTTAAATTTCTTAGTAAACATTTCCACAAAAAGATTCATTAAATAGTCAACTTCTTCCCTTGACCTTCTAAAGTTTTCTGTAGAAAAAGCAAAAACACTAAGAACTTTTACACCCTGATTCAAGATATATATGCCTAACTTTTCTAATGTTTTACTACCTTCTAGATGCCCAATATTTCTTTTATATCCTCTTTTAGTAGCCCATCTACCATTACCATCCATGATAATCGCTACATGTTTAGGAACTTGTCTTTCTGTATCGTTCATTTTTTCACATCCTACTGACATAATTATAATACACATACGATAATCTAACAAGAAGAAGTTTTAGGCAAAAATAAAAAGATTTCACTTTAAAATCTTTTCCTAAATCTTAAAATTTTATATTCATGTTCCATGATTCGTTCAAAATTAACTAATTCTGATTGTAACAATTCACTTTTTAACAAACCATCTTTATCATCTACATCAATTAGTGATATATTTGCCTCTTTGTGATACCGTAGATAGCAATGACCATCAAACTGAACTTTCATCTTATTCTACCTTTCCAACAAGTTTTTCTACCCTGCAGAAATATTTTAGCAGAATTATTATTTTTAGAATGTTTTTGTGATAAAAAGTAGATTTTGTTACTTAAATTAACTATCTTCTTGTAATCTACTCTTTAATTCACTCTTCTTATCTTTAGCAATTAAATCGATTTGAGCGTTTTCAAAAAAAATAATATTACGAGATAAATCTACACTCGTTATATTTTTTAAATTAACAATACAACTGCGGTGCGTTTTCATAAAATCATAATTATCTTTAAATACATCTTTTAAATGGTCAATAGTATCCCTAATTAAATATGTTTTTCCTTTAGTAACAATGTGACACTTATTATTGTTTACCATTTTCTCAATATATAGAATATCATTATGAGGTACTTGATGCATCTCTCCATCGGAAATAAAAGTTAATGATTTCTTATTATCGATAATATTTAAGGCCACATTTAAAGTGTTTTCCAATTCTTTTTCTATATTAACATTTTTAGAGATAAAATCTAACATTAATAATTTGGTCATATACCCTATCGTACCATACTCTTCATGGCTAGTAATCATTATGATTTGACTATCCCAATCACCACTATTTCTTATTTCTCTTGCTAAATCTATACCTCTTTTACCTGGAACTTCTACATCTAAAATATATATTTTATGACCATTAATACTCTTTAATTGGCTTTCTACCTCATCATCATAATAACTAAATTCATTCAAATGATAACTTTTATTTTGTGGTCCCATTACTCTTAATATCACTTTTTTATATATTTTTCTCATTTGATCTTCATCTTCATATAATATAAAACTTATCATAATTATACTCCCATCTTTAAAATTCATTCTAACATATTACAGTTGTTATAGTTATTATTTTAGATATCGTGTTAATATTTCCCTCTAAAAGTGTGATTATGACCGTTTAACCTAAAAATTTGACATTATAGCCACCAATAAGAGACCACTTAATTAGAAACCCTTGTTATAATGTTTGTGTTTTGTTATAAGTGTGATAAAATATAAAAAGCAATGAGGTATTTATGTTAGAAAAAATAGATAACGGAAAAGATGTTTCCAACTTAACATTAAAAGAGAAAAAACAATTAGCTAAAGAAATTAGAACCTTTTTATTAGAAAATGTTTCTAAAACTGGTGGACATCTAGCTTCTAATTTAGGGGTAGTAGAGTTAACCATTAGTTTGTTATCTTGTTTTGATTTTGATAAGGATAAAATTATTTTTGATGTTGGTCATCAAAGTTATACTTATAAAATACTAACTGGAAGGAAAAAATTATTCTCTAGTTTGCGAAAATATAAAGGACTACGTGGTTTCCCTTATTTAAAGGAAAGTGCTTATGACTTTTTTAACACCGGTCATAGTAGTACTAGTATTTCAGCAGCTTTAGGTATGGCAAGAGCTAGAGATTTAAAAGGCGAAAATTATCATATTATTTCTGTAATTGGTGATGGATCTATTAGTAATGGTATGAGCCTAGAAGCCATTAATGATTTGGGATTCAATAAAACAAAAATGATTTTAATTTTAAATGATAACGGTATGAGTATTTCTTCTAATGTTGGGGGAATTTCTAGTTACTTAAGCCGAATTAGTATTAATGAGCGTTATTTAAAAGTAAAAAATAAAATAAAGCATTCTTTAGATAACACTAAATTTGGCAATGCTATGTATAAAGTCTTATCGCGTGCCAAGGATGGAATGCGTGGTTTTTTAGTACCTTCTAAATATTTTGAAGATATGGGTCTTACTTATGTTGGACCAATTGATGGTCATGATATTGGACTAATGATAAAAGTTTTTGAGCGAGTAAAAAGAATGGAAAAACCTGTTATTATTCATGTTGTCACAAAAAAGGGGAAAGGTTATGACAAAGCAGAAAATGACCCTACTCTTTATCACATGGTGCCTCCATTTGATTTAGATAAAGGAGTAATACCAGTAAATAAAAAAACTTATTCTTCATATTTTGGAGAAGTAATGTTAGAACTAGCGGAAAAAAATAATAATTTAGTCTTAATTACTGCGGCTATGTGTGATGGAGTTGGATTAGTTCCCTTTGCTAAAAAATTTCCTAAACGCTATTTTGATGTAGGAATTAGTGAAGAACACGCTATCACTATGGCTGCGGGACTTGCTGCTAGTGGTATGCGCCCAGTATTTGCGGTTTATTCTACGTTCTTACAACGGGGATTTGATCAAATTGTTCATGATGTTTGTATGCAAAATCACCCAGTTATTTTTGCCATCGACCGTGCAGGATTAGTTGGTGAAGATGGAGAAACACATCAGGGTATTTTAGATTTATCTTACTTATCAATTATTCCTAATATGGTTATTGTATGTCCTAAATGTGTTCAAGAATTAAAAGTAATTTTTTCATGGGCATTAGAGCAAAAATTTCCTATCGCCATTAGGTATCCCAAAGGATGTAATAACATAGAAATTACTCCTATTAAACAAATAAAACTTGGAAAATGGGAAATCTTACAAAAAGATAATACCAGTAAAGTTGCTGTTATTGCGACTGGTAGAATGGTAGAATCAGTTATGTCTATCCTTAAGAACAATAAATTAGATATTATGTTTATCAACGCTACTTTTATTAAGCCTGTCGATACATCTATGTTAAAAAAATTAGTCAAAAATCATTATTCAATTCTAACTATCGAAGATAATTTATTGAGTGGTGGTCTAGGAGATGCTATTTTATGTGCCGTTAATAATATGGGGCCTATCAACATAAAACGAATGGGATTTTCTGATACCTTTGTTGAACAAGGCAATATCGATTTGTTATTTCATCAAGAAGGACTAGATGAGAAATCAATCATCAAAGAAATTAAAAAACTTATGCGAAATAAAAAAATAAAATAAACCATTTTCTAAAAACGAAAATGGTTTTTATAAAAAGAAAAAAGCTTTTAAAGCTTTTATTCAATATATGGTGTCCTAGGAGAGATTCGAACCCCCGACCGATGCCTTAGAAGGGCATTGCTCTATCCAGCTGAGCTACTAGGACAGGTATAACCAAAAGTAATTTGATTATACACCTATTGGTTTGTAAATTCAACATCTTTTGATGTTTTTTTCAAAATTTCTTCATGATCTACCTGAAAAATTACTTCTTTAACATCGTAATTATCAAAGATAGAATACATAATTGAGTAAACCACTTCTTCTAGTATTTGTTTATCACTCATGAAAATACTAGTATTAAAGTTTAAAATCATTGTATCGCTGTCAATTTCATAGTTGATTAACTCTGTCCTTTGATTTAAATAACTAACTAAGTTAGGTTCATAAATGTAACTACTAGATAAATCATCAATAATAATACTAATTTTCTCTCTATTATCATCAATGTATTTAGTAATAGGAACATAGTACTTGTTTCCCTCAATCTCATCAATATAATATACAACTACCTTCTGTATATCTCTTCTCTTTTTAATATCATATTTCTTATTTATTCCAAATTCTTTAGTAAACACTTCCGGTAAATCCGTTCCCCAATGATTACTTATTGCCTCACCTTGAACTGATATTTTTACTCCATTTACTCCCTCTATTTCCAATAATGAAAAAGTAACAGCCTCTAATAGTTTGGTTCTTCTTTTTTCACTAACACCTAATACTTCACTTGAAAAATCAACTGAAACTATCCCCTCAGTATAATTTACACTTAGTATTTTGGTTTTCTTAGGAATAATGCCATTTAAGCCATTAGGTAATAAATCGTTACTAGAATCCAGTAAATTAGTTAAAATACTTTTAGTTTTTTCAACAACATCTTTATCATTATCTACAACTGTTACAGCCTTAACTAACAAATCATCACTATTTAATAAATATATATTTATTTTACCAATATTATCTGAATATTTTATTTCCATATTTTGACTAAGCCCATTACTACCTATATTATTAGATGGCATCAAATAAATAGCTAATAATAAGCATACAGTCAGTGTTGTTATCATGATCTTTTTTAAAGCTTTTCTTTTTAGCATTATATCACCTATAAAATATTATGAATTTATTTTATATTTATTCATCTAATGATAATTCATTCATTTTTAATAATTCTACAACTGCCCCTGCTCTACCTTTTACACCTAATTTTTGCATTACATTAGATATATGATTTCGTACAGTTTTTTCACTAATACCTAATTCTTCTGCAATATCTTTAGTGTTTTTATTCATAATTAACAATTCAAATACTTCTCTTTCGCGAAGTGTTAATATTCCTTTAATAACAATTACCTCACTTTCTCTTATGTATATTTGCTCATAGTATTCTATGATAACTTATCTTTTAGTTGAGGGTGTTTGACCATAAAAAAAGTAGGCATTTTTATTTGCCTACTTGTAATCGATTATGTTATTCATGTGTTTTTCTTAAGTTTATATATGCTACTACACCCATAGATACCGTTAATAAAGCTCCAATAATTAAGTATGATGTGTTATCAAAGGTTGGTGGATTTTCTGGCTCTTCTGGTTTTTTCTCATTTGTTACTTCTATTGTTAGTAACATTCCATACTCATCATCAACTTCAATTCCTTCTTGATTTGGCGCTATTACAAACTCAATTACTTCTTCATTTAATTCATAACCATCTGGAGCTTCTATCTCTTCTAATTGATATTTTCCTGGTTTTAATGACTCAGGTGTTATTAATATGCCATCCTCATCAGTTTCAAAATATTCTAATGTCTTTTTCTTACCAGTTGATAATGTTACAACTTGAGTTATATATTCATTTATATCTTCACCATTCTCATCTTGTAACCATTTTATTTTAAACTTAGCTGTACCCCTAGTTATTACTTCACCAGTATCCTTATCAAGTTTTATTACTTTTAATCTTGCTGAATATGGAGCATTAGCTAATACATATTTTAATGTCTTACCATTAGAACTATCATTTATCTCTATTGTTATTGGTCCAATTGCTTCACTAGTTCCAAATGGTTCTACTTGTCTTAAAACATATTTTCCGTATGGTATATTTCCTGTTATGGCAAAGCCATCGCTATCTGTTGTTAATGTTGCTACTTCTTTATCTTGATCATCGCCAAACAATGGATATAATTTAAATACTTTATTAGCTTCAGGCTTCAATATCCCTGTTTTACCACTAGCTTCTACCTTTACTATTTGTATTTTAGCCTCTATTAATTCTTCTAGTGAATTTACTCTTTGAACTGTACTGTAATTAGAGTCCGTTATTGTTACTGTATATGTTTTAGTATCCAATAAGTATCCTTTACTTGGTGTTTTTTCTTTGATTGTGTATGTACCTACTGGTAATAAGCCTTCATGAACTGTACCTATAGTTGTTGCTATTCCTTTATCATCTGTTACTAACTCAAAATCAGCATATTTAGCATCGCCAGAATATTTTACTGTATATACTGCGCCTTTTAAAGTAGAATCTCCTAATAAACCGCTCGCCTTTGATGATGTTTTTACTATTTGAATATTTCCTCCTATAGCATTAAGAGTTATAGTTTTAGAAATCTTTGGAATGTTTAGACCTAAAGAAATTAAATCTTGATATTGAGCATCATTATATACCACACTGTTAATATCATTGGCACCTTTGAAAACTTTAGTTACTGTAACTTGTACAGGATTAGTTGTATTAACTCTAATAGATAATCCCGAACTATCTTGTGATACGATTGTGGCATCAGTTGCACTGGATAGAGTTACCTTATATTTATCAGTACTGTAGTCTCCACTAAAGGTAACTACTTCGCCTACTGTTATATTTTTAGAAGGAGCACTAATATTAGGAGCCTTCTTAGCCTCAGTAATCAAATTTTCTATTTCTTGTATCGCACCTTTAACATCGTTTGTATCATGATTTTTCCAATAATCAACATCATCTGATTCACCAGTATACCAATATATTCCTAGTTCTGGATATACAGTATGCCATACCAAATCTTGCGTAGCATCATAATATTTTAAATCAGTATGATTAACATAAGGAGAATTATAACCGAAATATGAAATCCATGCCATTCGTTCAAAGTCAATCTCACTCATCATTTCATTAGAATGTAAAACTTTATCACTAGTATTTGCACTTTGCGTGTCATTTATTCGAACGCCGGGTTCCAAGCAAAAGGCAATTTCCCCGTTAACTAACAATATATGATGGCTTTGATCTGTCGTACGCCTATAAGCAGGTTCATAATCTAAAGATTGTTCATTATCTATAAAATATCCATTTCCTGTCAACTCGCCACTACTAACTTCCAAATCCTTAGCTGTGACCGTTACTACACCTACACATAAAAACATTAAGATAACGCCAACAAAAATTTTTAATATTCCAAATATTTTCTTTTTCATATCACATTACCACCTATTTTTAATATTTCCAATATCTTATACTATATACATTATCACATTATATAAAAATGTCAATTATTGTGGCAAAATAATTGTAAACATGACTGACAATTTGTGTAAACAAAAATAGCTATCCTAGCTATTTTCAAATTTCACAGTTATATACATTTTATCTTGGTAAGTACTTTGAATACTGCGCATAATATTATTAGCAAGTGTACTATCATGCTTATCTTTTATCGCTACTACCGTAATTTGATTTCCATCTATTTCAATAAATGAATCTATACCAAACTCACTTTTTATTTTTACTTCGAGGGTTTCTTCTTGCCCTGATAAAAAATTTAAATACTTTAATTCTTCCAAAGCTTCATTTTTTTCTTCTGAAGTAACTTCTGCACTCGTGAGAAGACCTTGTAAATCCGATTTTTTAATAGCGCGCTCTTCCTCTAGTTCTATTCGCATAGCTACTAAAATTTCACTTTCCTTCACAATCGCCCCAGTCTCTTCAATATTATTATTACTACTATTTTCATATACACTGTTATTAGTAAGTAACAAATCATTAGGCATAGTTATATAATAGACACTTAATACTAATATTAAACTAAATAATGTTAAAAACCACAAACTTTGTTTATTTATCATAAGTCCTCCTCATTAAATAGTATGACCTATGTAAAAAAAAAGAACATATTTTTTATGCTCTTGATACATATGAACCATCTTTAGTTGAAACGACGATTACTTCACCCTCATCAATAAAGATAGGTACTTTAATTTCCATACCAGTTTCTAGAGTAGCATCTTTCATAACACTACTAGTTGTATTACCTTTAACAGCTGGTTCAGTTTTAGTTACAGTCATTTCGATCTTATCTGGTAAATTAATTCCTAAAATTTCTCCTTCATAAGAAATAATAGTTACATTGATATTTTCTTTTAAGAATTTAGCATCATCACCAAGAGATTTTTTATCTAATTCAATTTGACTATAGTCATCCATACTCATGAAATAGTAAGTATCTCCCATAGAATACAAAAATTGCATATCACGCTTATCAATTCTCGCTGTTTCTACTTTTATAGCAGAGTTAAAAGTATGCTCAATAGTAGCACCTGTTCTTAAATTTTTTAACTTGGTTCTAACAAATGCAGCACCTTTACCAGGTTTAACATGTTGGAATTCAATAACTTGATAAAGATTATTATCAAGTTTGATAGTAATACCTGTTTTAAAATCGTTTACATTTATCATATTTAAACTCCCTTCCTTTAATCAAAAACTATTTCTTCTCTTTGTGAGTTGTATGTTTTTGACATCTTGCACAATATTTACTAACTTCTAAACGGTCTGTTGTATTCTTAACATTTTTTTCTGTACGATAGTTTTCTTCATTGCAAACAGTGCAAACAAGAGTTTTTCTTTGTCTATTTCCTACTTTTGCCATACTATTCCCTCCTCGTTTCCTATTGGTATTATAACAGATTTTTGAGAAAAATCAAAAGTTTTTTACTAATTTTCATATAATATCAATAAAATTATACATATTAGGCTTAATGGGCATACTAATATTAGGTGATTTTATGATAATTAGATTAGGTTATGTAGCTATTAGTAAGTCTTTAGAAAATATTACTTCCTCCCATACTTTAAATTATACTAACTTTCAAAAAAGTAATAATAATATTAATAAAATATATGAAATTATAGATAAAAATTTAACGGATTTAGAAGAAATAATTAAATATAATATCAAAAACAATATTCATTTTTATAGATTAACATCAAAACTTATTCCACTTGATTCACATAAAGATGTTCATTTTGAATATATTGATCAGTTTCGTGATAAATTTTTAAAAATTAGTACACTAATTAATAATAGTAATATGCGAGTTGATATGCACCCTGACCAATTTACGGTTTTAAATAGTGTCAAAAAAGAAGTTTTGGAAAATACTTTCCGCATTTTAAATTCACAATATCAAATATTAGAACATCTAGGTATTAAAAATAAAGTAATTATCTTGCATGTTGGTAGTAATGTGTTAGGTAAAGATAATGCCATTAAGCGTTTTATTAACAATTTTAAAAAATTACCTGTTAAAATTCAAGAAGCAATCGTCATAGAAAATGATGATAAAATATACAATATAAAGGATGTACTAGATTTATGTAATATTTTAAACATTCCTTTTGTTTTAGACTATCATCATCATATTTGTAATGGTAGTAAGGAAATAGATATTGCTCCTTATTATGAAAAAATATTTGCAACGTGGAAAAAGATTAATCCCAAAATACATTTTTCTTCACCAAAAGCAAACAACAAAAAGGATATGCGCAGCCATAATGATTATATAGATGTGGATAAGTTTATTGAATTTATCGAAAGTATTAAAAAATTACCCTATAACATAGATATTATGTTAGAAGCTAAAGAAAAAGATGAGGCTTTATTTCGCCTTGTCAGGAACTTAAAATATAAAACTAATTATCAATTTATTGATGATACTACTTTTATTGTTTAATCGTATCCATAGGTATCGAAAAAGTAATTGGAGATACGCCTAGATATACGGAAATTAGCATAGCTAGAATAATCACTATTGGTATTAGGATTAATTAAGTCCGGAGAAGTGACAGTAAGGGTCATTTTGGGCTTGTGAGCAGGTGCATATCCAGCAAAGGTTTTAGTAAGTGTTTCTGTATCGACAACCCCATCGCCATCAGTATCTAAAAATGATTCACTAGTACCGGTTTTTCCAGCGGGATTCCATGTATACCCCATAGAACTTACTCCTGTACCATAATTTATTACCGCTTTAAAGCCTTCTTGAATTCTTGAAAGATATTCTTTATTTTCAATTGTATTTAAAATATCAGGTTCTACCTTGTAATCCAATTCTCCTAACTCATTACTATCAGAAGAGTGATATACTTCCTTTAATAAATGTGGCCTGTATCTTACTCCATTAGAGGCAAAAGTATTCATATATTGAGATAATTGCAAGGTAGTATAAGTATCATATTGACCAATAGCAAAATTAAGTAATAAATCAGGGCTTGTACTTTTACCGATGTTTCCTACGCTTTCAACCGGTAAATCAATTCCCGTTTTAACACCTAAACCAAATTGATTAAATACACTTCTGTATTTTGAAAAAACATCATTATCTGGACTTAAAGTAAACTTTTTATTATAACTATATTGGAAATTGGCAAGGCGCATAGCAATTTTAAATTGATAAATGTTGGAAGATTGAGCTAGTGCTTCTATATCATTAATATATCCTAAAGTAGTCCATGAACATTTCCTAGGAACTGAATATAGTTTTATGCACTCATCTTGTTGATACTCACCTATCTTAATCACATTGTTAATATAACCAACATACATGGAAGCTCCCTTAACAATACTACCAGCTGTTAAGGGATTAGTCATGATACCTGGAGTACAGTCTTGAATTTCATAACCACCATTTCTATATATGACTTGTTTACCACTCATCGCTAATATTTCACCTGTATTAGGTTGTTGAATGATTGCAAAACTATGATTATAGTATTCAGTATTGCCATCATATTTAGCTCGTAATACTTCCTCACTTAATATCTGTTCAACAGCTTTTTGTAAATTAATATCAATCGTAAGAACAATATCATTTCCCCTTGAACCCTCATCAATTAAAAGCAAATTATTATTATCCCCTACTTCGTATTTAGCTCTCTTTCCTTTTAAAATACTCTCATATTGTTTTTCTAAATAACTGACTCCTACTACCTCATCTAATGAATAACCTTTATCTAAATAATAAGACTTATCTTCCTTCGTAATACTAGAAATATTACCCAAAATAGTTCTAAAAGTATCACCATATAAATATACTCGCTCCCAATTATATTTAACATCAAAACCACCTAGACTATCACTATTTTCCGCAACGTACGCATACTCTAAATCAGTAATACCTTCATCCTTAATTGTTTTTTCTTCATAAGAATAACCTTTATTCATTAAATAATATAAATATGCCGCATCTAAATCATGCTCATCATAAATAGCTAAATCTTCATCGGTTATTCTTGATAGCTGTAAATAATAAATATCATTAGAAGATAGTTTTCTATTTTGTAACTTTTGCCACTCTTGATTAGTAATCTTATTATTAGCTTTTTCGGGGTTATCTGCCATCCAAAACTCCTTTAAATTAGTAAGTAATAGTTTGGAACTATCTATTTGAATATGCTCTAATAAATTGTAAGCTAATTCTATTTCTTCACGGCTAGTTACTTTATCTTGCTTTTTATAATAGATAACTGGAATAGCTTTATTATCCACTAGTAAGTTATGGTTACGATCATAAATACGACCTCTAGGAGCACTTTGACCATATACAACTGTCTTAGTCAAATCATTTAACTTTTGTATATATATTTCTTTATCAATAACTGTAACTTTCAATAGCGAAAAAGCTAGAATAGAGAAAAGGATTATCACTATAAACTCTAAAATATGAAAACGAAACTCTATCTTCTGTTCTTTGATAACATTTCTTTTTTTCATGATATCACCACTATTAGTTTGACTCATATTTTAAATCTTATAGCATATTATTTAAATGGAGGAATAAAATGTACGAATTTCTAATTAAAGAATATGTTAGTAAACTAACTGAAGAAAGTATCATTAAATATGCAAAAAATTACCAAATTGATATTAATGATGATGAAGCCGAAGTATTATGTGCGTATGCTAAAAATTATTGGAAGGAATTTTACCTAGGTGAACCAATGGAATTACTGCAAGAATTAAAGTCAAAATTAAGGGAGAAAACTTATAATGACTTATATAAATTATATAAAGATGCAAAAAGTAAGATTAACAAATAACCTTACTTTTTAATTCTGGATCAAATTTTTTATTTCTAATCATTTCGATTTCATACTTATATGGTGGATATTCACCTACCCAAGGGGTTTCTAATATTTTAGGAATATTTTCTAATCTTGGATTATAAATAATGTTGATTAAATTATCAAAGCCAAGCATCCCAAACCCAATATTTTCATGTCTATCTTTATGAGATGACATAGGATTTTTACTATCATTAATATGAACGCACCCAACATAGGATAATCCAATTATTTTATCAAATTCATCAAGCAATTTATCAAAATTAGATATATCATATCCACTATCACTTAAATGACAAGTATCAAGACATACACCGATATTTTGTTTGTTATTAACACCATCGATGATTCTTTTTATTTCTTGAAAATTGCTGCCTATTTCGCTCCCTTTTCCAGCCATAGTTTCTAATAATATTACCACATTAGTATCATTTAAAATAATATTTAAGGCATTAATAATATTGTCAATACCTATATCAACACCTAAGCCAACATGACTACCTGGATGTAGCACTAAATATTTAATACCTAACTGTTCACATCGTTTTACCTCTTCCTTTAGAAAGCGTATGGAAAAATCATATTTATCATCTTCCTTATTATTGGCTAAGTTAATGATATATGGTGCATGTACAATTACTTTAGAATAGTCGATTTTGTTCTCTTGCATTATATTAAGGGCCTTTTTTGTAATGGTATCATCTATCTTAGAGCGAACCGTATTTTGAGGTGCACCAGTATAGAACATAAAGGTATTTGCCCCATAACTTAATGCCTCATTTACACTTCCCAGTAATTGGTCTTTACTATTAAATGATACATGAGATCCAATTGTTAACATAATTTATCACCTATTTTTATTTTAGCAAATTGCACTTATAAAGTCTACATGAGAAAAAGAAAAAAGATCAAATATGATCTTTTTGTTATTAACTATTTTAAATTTGTACAAGTTACTACTTTAGCAGTTTTACTACTATAGTTGCTTCCAAGACTACTTGCATTTAAAGTATAACTAGAAGCACTACTAGTTATTGCTATAATATCAGTCTTTTTTATTGCCTTAACATCCGCATTATCAGCACTTGATTTTGTTGTTCCAAACCCAGCGGCATCAATAGCAGCTACTTCATATTGGAAATTGCTGTCTGCATCTCTGTTAACTAATACATAAGAACTCATTGTATCATAAAGTGCGAAAGGAGACTTTACACTACTTCCACTATCTAATTGGATACATACCAATGGTACAACTAAAAATTCATTGCTAGCAAATTGATAAGCATCATTATCATAAGAGTTAACTTCTATACTAACTGCCTCAACAAATTTTGCTAAATTATTCTTATATGTCCTAATTCTTGACTGTTGAATAGTTTTTTGAACCGCTGGTACTGCAACTAGTAAAAGTACACCCATAATAATGATAACTGCTAAAAGTTCTATTAATGTAAATCCTTTTTTATTTAACTTTTTCATTTCTTTTTATCCTCCTCATATTATAAATAAATATTATCACATAGTTTGACAATAGTCAATTATTTTTAATGTGAATTATTGGAAAACATTTTCAATTGATGAGGCCCCTATTATTGATAAAATACGGCTTTGATTGTTCACTAACGAAACATCAACAGATGAACCTTCTTTTACAACCTCAAAATGATTTGCACCTGATAATTTATCTAAAGAAGTTAAATTAATTCCCCTATTTTTATTAATTGAGTTTTGTGATGAATTACTACAAATCGCATCATCACATGCTACTAAATGAGCATAATATTTGTACTCAGTAACCCCACCACTTGTTGTATTTACTACAGCTACAAATGATTTGGTTGGACTATATTCTATATCATATGGCGACGTAGAAACATCATCCGTATTCAAATATTTCAAAGTCATTATAATAGCCTTCCCTGCACTTGGAAAATCTATCTCTGTATCTCTACGCAATGTATATTCTGCTTGATTAATCATCGTTTTTGCGTGTTCGACTAAAGTATTCTTTTTATTTCGGTCTAACATCCCTAATACATTTGGTACGGCAATCATCATTATTATTCCTAAAATAATAATTACTGCTAAAAGTTCTATTAATGTAAATCCTTTTCTATTCATATCGATTCTCCTCATATAATAGTAATTATATACTTTTTTTTATTTTTTTCAATAACTAAGAATTTATAATTCTATTCAAACATTTAAGCGCATATAGTTTAGTAAACGAAAGAGAGGAATCAATTATTATGGAAACATTGAAAGTTTCGACCAAATCAAATCCAAATTCAGTAGCAGGAGCATTGGCTAATGTTTTTCGTGAGAAAGGTAATGTTGAAATACAAGCAATAGGTGCTGGGGCATTAAATCAAGCGATTAAAGCCATTGCTATAGCCAGAGGTTTTGTCGCTCCATCTGGGAAAAATTTAGTTTGTATCCCTGCATTCACTGATATTGTCATTGATGGAGAAGAGCGTACCGCCATTAAACTAATTGTCGAATCGCGATAATTCACAACCATTAAAGTAATATCTGTAAAAAAATAGGAAGTCCACAATCAACGGCTTCTCTTTTTTAATAATATTTCACTTTTTAAAAGGTTAACATGTAATAATTAATTATATTTGTCAATAATATTACTGTTTAGATAAAAAATTGATTGAATTAATAAAAAACTGAAATACATCCCTATTTTTATCTTTTTTTATAAAAAGTGCCAAGAATCAAGAAAAATTGTGGAAAAAATTTGACAAATTATGCAAGTTATGTTATAATACAGTCATCTTGGAAGATAGGGGTTCAAGATTTCAGGGAAAAGGGGTTGAATTAAATATGAAACAATCATATATTTTTGAGTATCAAAACGAAAATGACTTTAGAAAAAAAGAAAGAACAGTAAGAAAGTATAATATGCTAGCTTACAAAAAGTTGACATTTGAATATTATCCAGAGATTAGAACTGGTAATTTCTTAGGTGAGCTAGTATCTGTTAACAAAAAAGAAAATTCTAAATCTTATGAATTAAAACTTCCTACTGATGAATTATTTGCTAAAGTCCATGGTGAAATTAGATTACATTATACCGTTTATGATGACAAGAACATTATATTACTAACTAATATTACACCAGAAGGTATATTAGATGAAGGGCATAGAGCTGAACTTGGTACATATAAAGGTGTTATGATTTCTAAATCAAATCCAGAAAAGGATATGTTCAAAGTTAATTTATTAAATATGTTACAAAAATAACGGATTAAGTTCCGTTATTTTTTTTGACCTTGTAAACTTTGCATTTTTAAACTTGCAATTACACTGGTAAGTTTTTCATTAGCCTTCTCTAAGGGAATATCCCCTATCTCAAAGGCCTCACCAAAGCGAACAGTTAAATTTTTGCTTCTAAATTTATATTCACCTGTAATAGCAAAAGGAACTATTTTTGCTTTTGTTTTTTGGGCCATAGACACGGCTCCAAATTTGAAGGGCAATAAAAACTGATCAGTTCTATTTCTAGTTCCTTCAGGAAATATCCCAATAGCTCCACCATTCCTTAGATATTCTATTGCCTGTTCTTTAGCCGCTGTATCTTTAATACTTCTATTAACAGGAATACAACCTACCCATTTAAAAAACCAGGCAAAAGGGCCATCAAAATATTCTTTTTTAGCCATATATCTTAAATATCGCTTAGTAGATATTATTGGCAAGCATTGATCATACAAATGCATATGATTGCCACAAACAATAATGGCTCCTTCTTTAGGAATGTTTTCCTTGCCAATAACCTTAGGACAATAATAAAACTTAAATATTGGTCCTAAAATAAACTTAGATAATTTGTATCCAAACGGTGTTTTCTCCTTTTTCATTTTTTATCAGCCTTTCTATTTTCTTCTTCACTTGATAAAGTGTTATTTTGGAATATCAATATTAAGGTGTTCCTTGGTATAATACTTTGCCATGCATGGAATTTTTATGTATTTTTTAACCAAACATAGCCTCCGCTTTCAAACACTACTATTACCATTATAAATTTATTATAACATAATATATGTTTTATTGGTAATTAGTTATTAAAAAAGAATGATTGTATCTATTCAATCACTCTTTATAACTCATTATAATCTTATCAAATATGTATTAGAATTCCAATGTTTCAATATCTTCGCCTGCAGCGGCTGGTGTATTTGGTTTAGCCATAGAACTATCTGTCTCCACAGTAACCGTAGCAGGTTGAGTAACTGAAGGTGTAGAAGTTATTGGTTGGGTTGCAGGTAATACATTTGGTGTTGCAGAAGGTATATTTACAACTGGTTCTACACTAGGATTAACATTTAAAATTGAAGGCATTGGTTGTGGTGAAACTGGCTCTGGTTGAGATGGCATTGGTGTTTGAACAGGGTTTGTAACAGTATTTGTTGTAACATTTGGAGTAGTATCAACAGGATGTGGAATACCATATGCCTCATGACTAACAGTTGGAATGGTAGTTGTATTTTCTAATGGATTAGCGCCACCATATACAACTGGTTTTACCGTTTCAACAGGTGGTTGTTTGGCGATTGTATTAGCTGGGTCAACGCCACCATATATTAATGGTTTAGATTCATTTTCAAATGGATTAGATGTTATATTAGCGTTAGCATTATCAACAGTTGTCACTGCTGGTTGAGTAGATATTTCTACTGGAGCTGCTTTAGACATCGAAGATGTAAAATCAACCGTATTAGGTATAACTGACTCTGGACTGCTTGTTGTAACATCATTATTAACATTACTGCTAGGGTTTATTACATTATTAGTTGCTCCAAAATTTGGCATCAAGCTGTCACTAGGAGCGCTACTATTATCTACAGGCCCTGTTGTCGGAGCAGTATTTATAGTAGGTATAGAAGGTGTTCCAAAAGGATTACTATTGCTAGGAGTAATCGTTGGTATACTGCTATCTACACTATTAAAACTATTACTGTTGGCATTATTATCTGTAACACTACCTGCTAAATTATTAATTGGATTAATAACAGGGTTATTAGGCATATTAGCATATAGCCCCATTCCATTATTAAACTGAGTATTTTGTCCCATATCTGGTATAGCGGCATTAGCCATATTGTTATCTACCACAGGTTGATTTGTAGAATCATTATTAACATTGCTAACCTCTGGATTAGCTTTTTTCCCTTTTTTATTTGAAACAATAAAAACAATTAACGCTATTAATAAAACAACTACTCCACCAGTTATCAACATTCCTGGCAAAGTCGTAAACCAATCTAAATCAAAACTCATGAAATCTGTAATATTCACACTCATAAATTCATCTCCCTTTACTATCCTATAACAATGATACCAAAAATAGACATTAATTGCAAACACTTTTTTTAGTTGTCACTATTTTTACAGTAATCGAATTGACACCATATTCCTATTTTTTCTGGCATTTTTGAAAAACATACCTCAGTTTTACTAATTGGATGTAAAAAAGAAATACTATAGGCGTGCAATGCTATTTGGTTCGAATCCCTTTTACCATAGCGTTGATCTCCATATAAGCTATGACCATGATGAGCAAATTGCACTCTTATTTGATGATGTCTTCCAGTTTCCAAAGCTATATCTACTAAAGCTAAATTCAACTTTTTATTTCGCTCTAATACAGTATACATAAGTTTACAATATTTGCCATTTTTCTTGTCAACTACACGGCTTGAATAATCATCATCTTTAACTAAATAATCAACAAATTCTCCACTATCATCTATATCAATTCCATTAACTACTGCCAAATACCTTTTCTTAAATACATGCGTTCTTATCTGATCAGATAATCTGCTAGCAGCCTTACTACTTTTAGCAAATACCATAACACCACTAACCGGCCTATCCAATCTATGAACAAGACCCAAATAAACATTCCCTTTCTTATCATATTTTTTCTTAATATATTCCTTAATCATCGATAACATATCATTATCGCCAGTAATATCTCCCTGACTCAAAACATTACTTGGTTTAACTACTACAATAATGTGATTATCCTCATATAAAATTTCCAATTTATTCATCACCCTCATACCTACTACAAATACCACATGGCAAGACTAAATCATTATCCTTAATAGGAAGTCCAATTTCATCAGAATAAATTTTCCCAGCAAACTTTTTCCCAATTGTTAATCTTAAGACATTGGTAAAAACCTCACTTGAAAGTCCTGTTGTGTAACTATTGATAATAAAAAATAATGGCTTATCACTTAAAAGTTCTATGCATAATTCTACTAATGGGAATAAATCACTCTCTATGTTCCAAACCTCACCATTAGCACCCCTTCCATATGATGGAGGATCCATAACAATAGCATCATATTTATTGCCACGTCTAATTTCCCTTTTAACAAACTTTACAACATCATCTACAATATATCGAACACTTTGGTCTTCCAAACCAGACAAACTAACATTCTCCTTTGCCCAATCAACCATGCCACGTGAAGAATCAACATGTACGACACTAGCACCAGCTGCTAAACACGCTACAGTAGCACCGCCAGTATAGGCAAACAAATTAAGAACTTTTATTTTCCTGTTACTTTTTGTTATTTTCTCCATCATAAAATCCCAATTAATTGCTTGCTCAGGAAAAAGTCCAGTATGTTTGAAACCCATTTGCTTGATATTAAACTTTAAATTTTTATAACTAACTATCCATCTAGATGGCGTCTTTTGTAAATTTTCCCAATAACCTCCCCCCTTATTACTCCTAATATAATGGGCATGTATATTATCATACTTTTCCATTAAATTGCCATTATCCCAAATAATTTGCGGATCTGGTCTTAACAAAATAATATTTCCCCATCTTTCCAATTTTTCTCCACAAGAAGCATCTATTATTTCATAATCTTTCCACATAGTAGCTAACTTCATAAAAATCACCTAAAACAATTATAAAATAAAAGTAGAAAAAAAGAAACTTTAATCAAAAAAGTTCCCTATAGATTAATGAATTTTTGAAACAACTCTTCACATTTACCCTTATCCATTTCTTCCTTATCTAAATATTGATTAGGAATATTTAATGCCTCATATTTTTCACTACCTAATTTATGATATGGTAAAAATTCAATTTTTTCAATGTTATGAATTTTTTTAATGTAATCTTTTAACTTGATTAAATATTCATCACTATCAGTTATTCCTGGTACAATTACCTGGCGAACCCAAAACTTTTTTTGCATTTTATTGGCCACTTCAATGAACTTTTCAGATTCTATAATATTACCACCAGTTAATTCGTGATATCCCGTGGCATCAGCATGTTTGACATCAAAAATAATTAAATCAATATACTTTAAAATGTCCTCATATCGACCAATTCCACATCCCGCGGTATCTAAAGCTATATGAATATTGTCTTTTTTTAATAATTTACAACAAGAAATTAGAAATTCAGGTTGTAGTAATGGTTCACCACCGGAAAAAGTCACTCCCCCATTTTGAATATAACCTTTAAATCTTCTAATTTTATTTATTAATTCGCTGCTAGTAATATTGTCTTCGCACTTATGCCACATCTCTGGGTTATGACAATACTTACATCGCAATTTACAACCATTCATAAATACAACGACTCTAATGCCTGGTCCATCATATAAACCTAAGCTTTCAATAGAATCAATACTTCCCTTTACCATATTATCTCCTTGCATGGAAGGTTCTGCTAATGACCTCTTGTTGTTGCTTCTTTGTTAATCTATTAAATCTTACTGCATAGCCAGACACTCTTATCGTAAGTAATGGATATTTATCAGGGTGTTCCATCGCATCGATTAAAGTTTCCCTTGTTAGCACATTGACATTTAAATGGTGCGCTCCTTGTCCAAAATAACCATCTAATATTTCTACTAAATTGTCAACCCTTGATTTTTCATCGTTACCTAAAGCATCTGGAATAATAGAGAAAGTATTAGAAATGCCATCTCGACAACAATTGGTATAATCAAGTTTAGCCACGGAATTAAGAGAAGCTAAAGCACCATTTGTGTCACGCTCATGCATTGGGTTAGCGCCTGGTGCAAAAGGCATACCGCCCTTACGACCATCTGGAGTAGATCCAGTTTTTTCACCATATACAACATTAGATGTAATTGTTAAAACAGATAGGGTATGTTTAGCTCCTCTATACAATTTGTGACGGCATAATTCACTATAGAATTTTTCTAGTAAACTAGTGGCAATTTTATCAACTCTGTCATCATCATTGCCATATTTAGGGTAATCTCCCTCTATTTCAAAATCAACACTAATTCCTTGCTCGTTACGAATAGGTTTTACTTTTGCATATTTTATGGCCGATAGAGAATCAGCTACAACACTTAAACCCGCTACACCAAAGGCCATTAACCTTTCAACCTTAGTATTATGTAGGGCCATTTGTCCGCGTTCATAGGCATATTTATCATGCATATAGTGAATTATATTCATCGTATCAACATACAGGCTTGCAACATCCTCTAATACCTTATAATATACCTTTAATACTTTGTCATAGTCCAATACTTCATCAGTCATTATATCATAGCCATCAAGAACTTTAATGCCTTTCATTTCATCTATTCCACCATTTATAGCATATAATAGTGCTTTGGCTAAATTACAACGAGCGCCAAAATATTGCATTTGATACCCTACTCTCATGGCCGAAACACAACAAGCAATAGCATAATCATCACCATATATTGGTCGCATTATATCATCATTTTCATATTGAATAGAATCCGTTTGAATAGAAATCTTGGCACAATACTTCTTAAAGTTTTCTGGTAACTCATTACTCCAAAGAATCGTTAAATTTGGTTCTGGGGCTGGTCCTAAATTAATTAATGTATGTAAAATACGATAAGAGTTTTTGGTAACTAATGGGCGACCATCTAGTCCCACTCCTCCAATAGATTCGGTTACCCAAGTTGGATCTCCTGAGAATAATTCATCATACTCAGGGGTTCTTAAATGTCTAGCCATTCGAAGTTTAATAACATATTGATCAATTAATTCTTGAGCTTCTTTTTCCGTTAAAAGTCCTCTTTTTAAATCACGTTCAATATAAATATCTAAAAAAGTTGATGTCCTACCAAGACTCATTGCAGCGCCATTATTTTCCTTTATAGCTGCTAAATATCCAAAATAAGTCCATTGTATTGCTTCTTTGGCTGTTTTAGCAGGGCGAGATATGTCATACCCATATTTTTGGGCCATTTGTTTTATATCTTCTAAAGCACGATATTGCTCAGCAACCTCTTCCCTTAATCTAATTAAATCTTCGGTCATTTTTCCAGTTAGATTATCATGATCTTTTTGCTTTTCTTCCTTTAAATAATCAATTCCATAAAGAGCTACTCGACGGTAATCACCAATTATTCTACCTCTACCATATGCATCTGGTAATCCAGTCAAAAGTCCAACGGTTCTAGCTTTACGCATATCCTTTGTATAAACATCAAATACACCTTGATTGTGAGTTTTTCTAAATTCATTAAAGAATTTGTCGATAATAGGATTTAACTCATAATGATATGCCCCTAGTGAATTATACACCATTCTTATTCCACCGTAAGGGTTTACTATTCTTTTTAACGGTTTGTCTGTTTGTAAGCCAACAATAACTTCATTAGCTTTGTCAATGTAACCAGCATCATATATGTTAATGCCAGAAACATGTTCTGTATCTATATCTAAAACACCTTTCTTTAGCTCCTTTTTTAATAGCTTAGAACATTTGGTCCATACTTTGTTCGTTTTTTTGGAAATCGGTTGTAAAAAAGATTCATCCCCATCATACAAAGTATAATTTTTTTGAATGAAATCTCTTACATCTATTGAATTACACCAATTGCCCTGAATAAAACCTTCCCATTCTTCTTTCATTTTTATCACACCTCACACTACCATAACATATATTTTTATTATATCATAACTTCGCAAAGAACACTCAAAGTTGACATATAAAATATAATATTTGACATTTTTTTATTTTCTTCGTTTCTATTAGGAAATGACATAACAAAAAGATAATAATTAATTATGAAAGGATATAGTAGTCTTCTAAGGCGAATTTAAATATATGAACACGGATACAGATATTGCAAAATTAAAAAAAGAATTTGAAAGAATAAAACAAAAGGGTTGGGTAAAAAGTATTGGTGGCGGTAACAACGCAATTGGCGATACATTAGAATATTTGTTAGGAATTCCTAGGAACGAATTGGAAATACCAGATTACAATTCTATCGAGATTAAATCTAAAAATTTATATAGTAAGGAGTATATAACATTATTTAGTTGTGCACCGGAAGGACCACACGTAAAAGAGATTGAAAGGATAAGAAATCTATATGGGTATAAATGTAGAGATTTACCAAAATGTAAAGTATTAAATAATTCAATATTTGCAAACTGTAAAACAAAAATTGGGCTACAGTATTACTTTGAATTGAAAATTGATAGGGAAAATCAAAAGTTATTGCTATATGTGTTTGATATAAATGGTAAATTGATTGAAAAAGACATTTATTGGACATTGGATACTATTAAAGAAAAACTGTATAGAAAGTTAACGACTTTAGCCTTTTTTAAGGCATTAAAAAAGAAGTATAATGGTGTAGAATATTTCAAATATTATAAACTGGAGTTATATTCACTAAAAGATTTTGAAACCTTTATTGATTTAATGGAAAAAGGACTTATCAGAGTATCATTCAAGATAAATGTTTTTAAAAGTGGAAAAAGAAAAGGACAAATACACGATCATGGTACTGGATTCCAAATTAGTGAGAAAAAACTTTTGGAACTTTATAATGAGATTTAATCGCGTTTGATTGTTAATAGGAATCAAAGGGTTGGTTTGGGACAAAAAAAAGAACTGATTACAGTTCTATGATTCATAATGGTCGGGAAAACAGGATTTGAACCTGCAACCCCTTGGTCCCAAACCAAGTGCTCTACCAAGTTGAGCCATTTCCC
>CANQGH010000005.1 GCA_947601845.1 uncultured Bacilli bacterium
CCTTTAAATGCAAAATTATTGATATTAAACTGTATCGTTTGGGTATATCTATACTTCGTTCCTACTTTTGTCTTCTTGGCATATAGTCTACTAGCATATTCTAGATTTCTTTCCATGGTAGTAACACTACTATTATTATTAATTTCTATATTTATTATGCTACCATCTATCTCGGCTACATAATCACATCGTTCATTTTTATCAGCATTATATTTCTTATTTACATCATTCTTGACTAACTTAATCTTACTTAATAGCTCCTTATACTCCATATCTAATAAATGAGATAATAATCTACATGAATATCTTATTCTCTCATCATTTTGAAACATGCTTTTAAACATAATATCTGATAATAAACTGGCTTTTTCTCCTTTATTTAATTCTTTTAGCGAGAATACTTGTTCTTTATCTCTTTCTAATTCATATAGTTCTTGGTAAATTTCACCTCTAATTTTCATTGTCTAATCTCCTCCTTTATTAGCACTATATCACACTAATAAAATTTAAAAAAATGGCCAATTTCTTATTTTAAACCATCAAAAAAATACAAATCTAAATTTTCTCCTTAGAGAATTTTCATGATTTGTATCCTCTTTTTAGTTCAATATTCAATTTTAGTAAAATTCTAATTTTTTATAATTCTATTACCTTTATAATTTTTATATTGGTTTTGCTCCGTAAAATAGTGTACACAATTCGACATTTTCATTCAAAATTTGACAATATTTATACATAACACTCTAATTAGTAATATAATTATGTTACATAGTGTAAGGAGGGCTATTATGAAAAAGAAGGTTGCTAAATATCTTTATTTTATATTTACAGTTTTATTATTTATTGTCATAATGCCTACCGTTCATGCTGGAACTTATAAACAATATACGGGTAAAATTACAGCTACACTAGGATTAAATGTGAGAAAAGATAAAACGACTTCTTCAGAAATAGTAGGAGCTCTTTCCTATAATTCAACTTTCAAATATCGTGATGAAGATGTATATGAAGGTGCTGAAGGTTCAGGTTGTGGTTATTGGATATATGTTGGAAGTAGAAATGGATATGTTTGTAAAGATTATGTAGAAGTTATTGAAACAGTTGATATAAATGATTATAGTGATTCAGAAATGGCACAAATGACTGATGAAGAATTTGATGCCTACTTAGATGAAGAAGGTTTTGATGAAACTTACAAAGTCAAACTAAAAGAATTACATAAAAAGTATCCATCTTGGGTATTTAAGGGAATTAAAACTAATCGTGATTGGACTAGCAGTGTGAAAGAAGAAAGTCAAATTGGTTATAGCACTTATTACTTAGATCAAGTAAGAATATCCGCAGGACATGAAGCATATTTAAATACGGAAAGCCATTACAGTTGGGAAACCGATTGGTTTAGTGGTTATGATGGATGGTTCTTCCTTGCTAATGAACCAACCGTTGCTTATTTCTTAGATCCTAGAAACTATCTAAGTGAATCAAATATATTTGTGTTTGAGACCTTATATTTCAATGATACATATCAAAATAAAGATATAATTACCACTATTTTAAATACAGACAAATATAATGATTATATTTATGATACGGGAAAAGCGGAAAACTATTCACCTATTGCTATTGCTATAAAAATAAAACAAGAAGGAACCCTAAATAATCGTCCTACACTTGGTAATATCGATGTTAAATGTTCAGGCACTATTAACCCTGTATATGATGCTACTAACGGAGTATCTAGATTACATCCACTATATAACTTCTTCAATATTGGTGCTACTAGTAGCCCATCTAATGCCGATTTAAATGGTTTGTGTTATGCTGCTACTACCAATGAAAATTATTTATTACCATGGAATACGGAAGAAAGAGCCATTAAAGGTGGAATAAAATGGATTGCTGACCAATATGTTAAAGTTGGACAATATACTAACTACTTTCAAAAATTTAATACAGCAATACCTAATACCGAATTATGGCATCAATATATGACAAATCTTGAAGACCCTAAATCACAATCTAGTATTATTTACCAAATATACTCTAATATTAATATTTTATCTTCACCTTTTGTCTTCTATATACCTATATATAATGATATGCCTGAAAAGACTGAATTACCAAAGTTAGGAAATCCAAATAACTGGTTAACTTCCCTTAGTTATTCAATCGATGGTAAAGAAACTAGTGTATCTAATTTTAATGGTAACACCACTGAATATACTATAACAGTTCCTAACTATATAAATAATATTACTATTAATAGTACAACTGTTGCTAGAACAAGTTATGTTTCTATCGATAAAAGTAATAGTGTTTTAAAATCAACTTCTAAGCAAGTTGCCTTACCTAGTAATGAAAACGTATTTGAAATAGTAGTAACAGCTGCCAATGGCAATACTAAAACTTATACATTGACGGTAATCAAAGAAGAAGCTCCGACTGAGCAACCAACTATTGAAGAAATGTTAGAACAGGCCCAATTAAAACTAGATGCAACATACGTTAGTGGAATTACATTTGGAATGGGATCTAATACCCTAACAGAAAAATTATTAGAAATAAATCCTTTTGCCACAATTGTAATTACTAACAATAAAGATGAAGTAAAAACAGCTGGGGCATTAGGTACTAGTGATAAGTTAACTATTACAAGTAACAATGAGACTAAAACATTTGAAATTGTATTATATGGTGATGCTAATGGAGATGGTGATATAACATTAGTTGATATTGTAACTTTACAAAAGCATTTATGGGGTGATGCTATTCTTACCGGGGTTCGATTAAAAGCAGCTGATGCTAATAAAGATGGAACATTAATGCTTAATGATATTGTAATGATTCAAAAACACTTATGGAAAGATGCCATCATTTCACAATAAAGGAGGTATTTATGAAAAAGAAAATATTAGTAAGTCTACTCTTCAGTATAGGAATATTTATCCTATATATTCCAAGGGTCTCAGCAATTGGAACAGCCAATATATCTATCTGGGCTAATACTAGTACCGTAGTAGTAGGTAATAATGTTACCTTTACCGTTGATATGACTAGTAGCAATGGTGGTGCCTTCTCTGCTTGGAGTTATACTATGGATTGTAGTAGTAATTTAGTTTTCCAAAGTGGTGATAAAATTAATGAGTTAGCAGGAGCTAGCAATAGTACACTTACTTCAAAACGTTTTACCTTTACCTTTAAAGCTTCGAAAAGTGGAAGTGCAAACTGTACTTTTAAAATTAATAGCTTACCAGACTATAATGACCCTGCTATAGGTCAAATGGGTGGAACAAAGTCTAAATCAGCTTCAATAAAAATTATTACTCAACAAGAACTAGAAGCAAGCTATAGTAAAAATAATAACTTATCTAGTCTATCCATTGATGGATACCAATTATCCCCTGCTTTCAATAAAAACACTTTAGAGTATAATGTAGAAGTTCCTAACAATGTTACTAAAGTAAAAATAAATGCTACTAAAGAAGATGGTAAAGCAAGTATACAAGGGACTGGAGAACATAATGTAAGTGAAGGTAAAAACAAAATTGAAATTAAAGTAATAGCGCAAAACGGAAGTGTTAAAACCTATGTGGTTAATGTTACTGTTAAAGAATTAGATCCTATCGTTGTTGAAGTGAATGGTATAGAATATAATGTTGTAAGAAAAGAAAAAGAAGTTAGTGCCCCTAATTCTACTTTTACCAAAAAAACAATTAAGATAAATGATTTAGATGTACCTGCCTTTGAAAATACAAAGATTGGATATACTCTAGTTGGTCTTAAAGACCATGAAGGCAATATTGAATTATATATTTATGATGAAAAAAATAATACTTATACTCTATATAGAGAGTTTAATTTTAAATCTTCAATTATATGTATTAAAAATAACGCTAGTCAGATTCCAATAAATTATTCCCCTACTACGATTACTATAGATGATAAAAAAGTTACAGTATATCAAAAAGATAAATCTTCCAAATTCTATTTATTTTATGGTATAAATCTGGAAGATGGCAAAGGCAATTTATATGTATATGATAGCGTTGAACAAACAGTTCAAAGATACAATAATGAAAATGACAAAATAATAGATGAACATATAGAAAAAGAAGAATTATATGAATATATTATCATTGGATTAGGTTCACTATTAATAATTACCTACTTTATATTATTAATATCACTAATCATAAATAGTCATAAAAAAAGAAAAATAAGAAAACAAAAAAAATCTAATTACGAAACAAGTTCTAAAAATATCCACAATGATAGTGGAAAAGACTTAGATGAAGAAGATGAAGATACAGCTGATAATGAAGATGATGAATAACATCATCTTCTTTTTATTTACCTATGTTTACATCTAATACCAGTAAAAGATGAAAATTAATAGTAAAATATGGACAAAATATAACTTTCATAGTATAATTTCTTCGTTAGTTCTTTTATATATCAAGAAAGGAGAAGAAATGAATAACAACCAAAATGCAACTAAAATTATTGTTTTAGGTGGCTTAGGTGAAGTAGGAAAAAACATGTATTGTGTAATGCATGAAGATGAGATTGTTATTATTGACTCGGGCGTTAGTTTTCCAGATGCTACTATGTTAGGAATAGACTATATTCTTCCTGATTTTACTTTTTTAAAACAAAATCAAGATAAAATTAAAGCATTGATTATCACTCATGGTCATGAAGATCATATTGGTGGAATTCCATTCTTATTACAATCTGTAAATATTCCTGCAATCTATGCTCCTAATCAAGCTAAAGAGCTTATTGCACTAAAATTAGAAGACAAAAATATTCGCTATGATAATTTATTTGTTTATACGGATAAAGATATTATTAAATTTAAACACATAGAAGTAGAATTTTTTAGAACTACCCACTCTATTCCCGATTCTCATGGAATTGTAATTACAACTAAAGATGGAAGAATCGTTACGACTGGTGACTTCAAATTTGATTTTACTCCTATTGGACCTATGGCTGACTTACATAAGATGGCTGAAATAGGTAAAAAAGGTGTTGACCTATTAATAAGTGACTCTACTAATGCTTTAAATGAAGGAATTTCGATTAGCGAAACTAAAGTAGATAATGCTTTAAATGAAATATTTGATAAACATGAACATAATCGTATTATTATTGCTACTTTTGCATCAAATATATATCGTTTAAAACATATTATAGAAACTTGTTACAATCATAATAGAAAATTATGTGTATTTGGTCGTAGTATGGAAAATAATATTGAAATATCTATCAAAGGTGGATATATTAATCACAAAGAAATATTGGTTACACCTGAAGAAGCTAATAACCTAAAGCCTTATGAAGTAGCCATTCTTTGTACAGGATCACAAGGAGAACCTTTAGCAGCCCTATCTAGGATATCTAATAATACACATAAACAAATAAAACTAAGGCCAGATGATGTTGTAGTATTCTCATCATCTGCTATCCCAGGTAATGCTCTATCAATAAGTAGAACTATTAACAAACTATATTTGCAAGGAGTAAAAGTTTATACTAATACCTCTTTAAATGATATCCATACTTCAGGACATGCTAATATAGAAGAATTAAAGTTAATGATTAGATTAATTATGCCAAAATACTTAATGCCATTCCATGGTGATTATAGAATGCTTAAAAATCATGCTAATATTGGTATTGAATGCGGTATTCCAAAAGAAAATACTTTCGTAATTCAAAATGGTGATGTATTAATTTTAAAGGATCATGTTATTACTAAGGGTGAGCCTGTTATTTCTAGTGATGTTTATATTGATGGAAACCGATTAGAAGAAATAAATGGTGCTGTATTACGTGATAGAAAAATTATGGCTAGTGATGGTATCTTAGTTGTAATAGC
This sequence comes from uncultured Bacilli bacterium, assembly GCA_947601845.1. Classification (GTDB taxonomy): domain Bacteria; phylum Bacillota_I; class Bacilli_A; order RF39; family UBA660; genus RGIG3091. The sequence goes on from CANQGH010000005.1 coordinate 5,885, forward strand.
TAACATAGATATGAAAAATAGAGAATTATTAATTAAACCAAACATTACTACTCGTGGATTTATATTGATTAATGAAAATGAAGAACTAATTAAAAAAATTGAAACTATAGCAGCTAATGCTATACAGACTAAATTAAGAGATAGTAATGCTAATTTTAATGATATTAAAAGTCAAATAACTACTGACTTATTCCCATTTATCTATGATACTACAGGTAGAAAACCAATTATATTGCCAGTCATATTAGACATAAAAAGAAATGAATAAAGGATTTTGAAAAAATCAAAATCCTTTTTATTTTGTAATATTAAAATCAATCATATCTTTTTCTTGATTATTTAATATTTCCTCTTTAGTTAAAGCCCTAGAATATACTCTAGCACTATATATTTTGCCATTAAAATATTCCTGTTGTTTATTAGAACCTACGGGATTACATCCTATCGCCATAACGGTATTGGAATTTGGATATTTTAATGTTCCTGTAACATTGGTTTCCTGACATGTCCCATTTATACACATCATTGAATTATTTCCAGCATATGTTACTGATACTGTATATTTTTGGTTTAATGATATGGATGTATGGTTGGCGTATGTATAATCTCCTCCTAAAAATATAGACATCTCTATGCCATTCGATGGTAAGTGGATACCATATCCCCCTAATTCAAAATTAGCTAAAATAGAAGCAGCATAATTATTTTTTACCTCTTCAAATACAGCCTCTAAAGTAACATTGGGATAGTTCATCTCATCAAGAAATACACAATCATTATTTCCATCAAAAGAATAATATCCATTTCCTAATGTTGCTCCATCTACTCTACCATTTATGCCGTTGCCACTTAAATCACTCCATGTACTATTACTAGCATTTATCCTTGCATCATAATATCCTTCTAATCCATTGCTTACTATACCATATTGATTAGTGGTGATTGTTGGCTGAGGCGTTATACTCTGTCCTAAATCTTGGACATAAGTTACATCTAGGGTTAATGTTCCTCTTGTGTCATTTGGTTGACTAGTTATATTGCTATTGTAACTTATTTTAACATCAAAAGTAGCACTTTCCTTTTTGGCAAGCCTATCTCCTACATCTAGTCCTTCAATAGTAAATTCTATAGCACTACTATTACTTGCCGTAGCATTTATATTATCGATAATGGCATCTAGTGTCCCTTTATTCTCTACCGTTATGCGATATATTATCTCATCGCCTGGTAATTTAAAGTCCACATTAAAAGTAGCATTAGTTCCACTTGCTATAGGAGTATCGGTTATAGTTACTCCACTACTCTTACTTACCTCTTCTATCTTGGTAAAAACAATATTCCATTCGCTAGCTATATTAGCTGTTCCATTTATTTTTAGATTGGTACTGAATACAGAATACCCTATTACCATTACCAACACTAATACACTTAGTGTTACTATTATTACTTTTTTATTCACCTTTACCATCTCCGTATATAGTTATCCTATATACCATTATACCCCCCCCCCATAGGTTTTTGCAAGAAAAAAAGTAATAACCTTAGATAAAATAAGTAAAGATTTTATTTGGTCATCATATAAAACTGATGATATATTAAGCAAAATATGGTATAATAAAATAAACTAAAAAGCTTGAGAATGTGAGTGATTATAATGAATAATAAAAAGCAAACTGAAAAAGAAATACAAGAAAAAATAAAAAAAGTTGATGGTGCTATGGCTCAAGAAGGTATGCCATTAACAAAGGAACTAAAACAAAAACTTTATAATTGTATAATTGGTAAATCTTCAACAGAAATAGAACGTAAAAAAGTTATAGAAAAGTATAGAGGTATTTATGGATAATAAATACAAATATATTTATGAAAGAACCGCTGATTATTGTTATAAAGATACAGATGTTCTAATTAATAAACTAAATATTACTAATGATGAAGACTTATTTAATGCTTAAAGAGAACTTGTCTCTTTAAGAACTTATGAATTAAACGAAATTCCACTAAAAGGTAATTTTGATTTTCAATATTTAAAGGATATTCACAAATACTTATTTCAAGATGTCTATAGATGGGCAGGAGATATAAGAAATTGTAATATTGCTAAACAAGATTTATTTTGTTTAACGGAACATATAGAGCCATTTGGTAATGAAATATTTAATAAATTAAAAGATGAAAAATACTTTATAGATTACGATAATGAAACTACATTAGATAAATTAGTAGAGTTATTTGCTGATATTAATGCATTGCATCCTTTCCGTGAAGGAAATGGTAGAAGCCAACGGATATTTATTGAATCACTCGCTAAAATAAATGGAATATATTTAGATCTTACAAATGTTTAAAAAAAAGATATGATTATTGCAAGTCATAATAGTATTAATGGTAATTATGAAAAATTAAAAGCTATGTTTGAAAATAATAGTCATATATTAATTGAAAAAGAAAGATTGAAATACATAAATATTTATTGTTCTGAGGAATTAAAGAAGATAATTGATAAATAATTATAAATTTAATGCGTAAAAGTTTCTATGTAAATAGTAAGGAAGGTAATAATTAAACTTACTCTTTTTATTATGCTTTTTATTTTTACTATGTTCATCTAATAAACCCTGTACTGTCTATAAATCTAGAATAACTAAAATTTTTAGTAAATTAAATTGATAATGATAACTTGTTATACTAATATTCACTTTATTATGTAAGAAAACAAACAATTAATCATTACAACAGCAAAATATTATTATTAAACAAAGGCTGACTTCATCATAGTGATAGTCAGTCTAAACTTCGTTAATACTATATAATATTTTTAAGATGATGCAGTTACTTTTGCTTTCTTTAAATTCACTTTTTTGGAAATTTTTTTGATGAACTCAAGCCACTACCACTATAGTTGTTTAAATTTTGTATAAAATCATTTGTAACTGGAAAAGTACACACCTTAGCTAGCCCTTGACACTATTTTGTAATATTAAAATCAATCATATCTTTTTCTTGATTACTTAACATTTCTTCTTTAGTTAAAGCCCTAGAATATACTCTAGCACTATATATTTTGCCATTAAAATATTCATGTTGTTTATTAGAACCTACGGGATTACATCCTATCGCCATAACGGTATTGTAACTTGGATATTTTAATGTCCCTGTTACATTGGTTTCCTGACATGTCCCATTTACACACATTGTTGATTGAAACCCATTATAATTTATTGACATTGTATATTTTTTATCTAAGGATAACGGTGTGCGATGCAGCAATTGATACGCACCATTTACATATATATCTAATCCCATTCTATTATCACTATAGTGCTGTAGAGAATATCCTCCAGTCTCAAGATTGCCCAAAACAGTAGCAGCTTGATTAGCGGTTACTTCAAATACCACCTCTAAAGTAACATTGGGATAGTTCATCTCATCAAGAAATACGCAATCATTATTTCCATCAAAAGAATAATATCCATTTCCTAAGGTTGCTCCATCTACTCTACCATTTATTCCGTTACCACTTAAATCACTCCAAGTACTATTGCTAGCATTTATCCTTGCATCATAATATCCTTCTAATCCATTACTCACTATGCCATATTGATTAGTTATGATTGTTGGCTGAGGTGTTATACTCTGTCCTAAATCTTGAACATAAGTTACATCTAGGGTTAGTGTTCCCTTTGTATCTTTTGGTTGACTAGTTGTATTGCTATTGTAACTTATTTTAACATCAAAAGTAGCACTTGTCTTTTTAGCAAGCTTATCCCCGACATTTAGTCCCTCAATAGCAAATTCTATAGCACTACTATTACTTGCCTTAGCATTTATATTATCTATAATGGCATTTAGTGTTCCCTTATTCTCTACCGTTATACGATATATTATCTCATCGCCTGGTAATTTAAAGTCCACATTAAAAGTAGCATTGGTTCCACTTGCTATAGGAGTATCTGTTACTGTTACTCCACTACTCTTACTTACCTCTTCTATCTTGGTAAAGACAATATTCCATTCACTAGCTATATTAGCTGTTCCATTTATTTTTAGATTGGTGCTGAATATAGAGTACCCTATTACCATTACCAACACTAATACGCCTAGTGTTACCATTATTATTTTTTTATTCACTCTTACCATCTCCGTATATAGTTTATTCTATATACCATTATACCCCCCCCCCCATCGGTTTTGGCAAGAAAAAAATACTAACATTAGTCAGTACTTAAATCTTTTTTTATTTTGCCAAATCTAAGACACTTGATAAAAATTTAGGAATAAGAAGAAGAATTCCTACGGTGAGGATAATTATGGGCGTAGAAATTCTTTTACTGTTACTATATACAAAATATCTTAAGATTAATAAACAAATACCAAAAAAGGAATGAAATAAAGTTCTAACAGTATAATTGGAACACTAGCCAAAAGTTTTATAAAACATTTTCTTTCATTTCCATTCTCTACTATTTATTGAAATATGCCAAATCATATTCTAATGAAGGAGTTAATCTTACAGGTTGATTGGAATTTACATAGTATGAGTTCGCCTTTGTAACACATTTATCTTTTTTACATTCCAAATCTACATATCTTTTTTCTCCTGGGTAATTATTATCATATACACCAATATAGTAATAATTTGGATTCTCTATATCTTGTACTAAACTAATTGCATTAATCGCGTGTAACCCACTACTATAATAAGTTGATGAAATTACCACAGGATCATGATCATCTAATCTTGCCTTCATTATATTTATAAATCCTGTTGCTCCAGTATATCCAGTCGTTTCAGTACCAATAACATTTCTTAACCATAAAATAAAATCAGTTGATGATGAATAAAATGTTGTTGTATGTTGCTTTATAAAACTTGCATATATCACATTAAACATTTGCTTATCATCATTATTTAAAGCGCTACTTTTTTGCATTTTATCTTCATTTAATAGTACACTTTCTGATGATTTAAAATTTACTCCCCATCTTTTTAATTTGTCCTCTTTTGATAATTTAGACTTTTCTACTCTTATATCATAAATTCCAGAATTTTCTATTTCTTTTTTATAATTATCATTAATAGTAAGTACCTCATCTTTTATTCCTCTAAAATCTGCTGGGGCTTCTTCTCCAAATATATCATAACCAAAAGTATATTTTAAAGCATTGGTCTTTAATTTATAATCATATAAATTATTATAATTTTTAAAATATGTATTTGTTAAATTATATCCATAAGAGCTATTATCATCAGCTGTAAGGGAACCAACATTTAGTGGTAAAACTTTTTTATAATATAATTCTGCAAAAGTTGCCATTCCAAAGCAATGTCCGGACGACAAATTGGTTCCATAATTTCTAAATGAAAATCCATCACGGTTTACAACAAAGCCACTATCTGCCACCAATATTCCATCTACTTCACCATCGTTATCAATATCTACTAAATCATTATCTAATTCAACACCTATATTCTCAAACAATTCAGTTAATCCATTCACATTACTTGATGAGAAAAATTTACATCCTGTACTATTTGAAATGTTTGCCAACTCAATGTTATATGAACCATCGCCAAAACCTATTGAACATATTTTTACGTCACTTGAAATAGCTTTTTCCACTATTTTTTCAGTTTTACTACTTAATGATGTATCTTGCCCATCAGTTAGTATTACAATAAATTTGTTATCACTATCCTTAGAAAACTCTTCAATACCACTTGTTAATGCATTTCCTATATTAGTACCTGCTGATTTAGTTATAAATTTACCATTCATAAGACTTAATGCAGTCTTAATTGAAGAAACATCAGTTCCTATTGCCACAATATTAGCATAATCACTTCTAAATTCTGATAATCCCATTTGATAATTTTTTTGAGATAATCTTGATACTAAATCCCTAGTTAATGTAAATCTTAACCCTTCTTCATCAAATCCATCTAATTGAGATTCGCCAAAAAGTCCCCCTGTATATTCCTTGCCCGTTATTTCTTTATATTGGGCATTACTATACATACTCCAAGAATTATCAAGAATAAACAATATTTGCGTTGTTTCTTCTTCGTTTATTAGAGATTCATCACCTACTACATAATTAGAAAAATGTTTTAATTTAGCTGTCAAAGTATTATTATCTTTATCAACCGTAGTTTCAACCTTTTCATATTTTGATTCTTTGACATTATAATAATAGATGGATAAATTATTCTCGTTTAATCCATATCTTGCTAAATCCTCATCAGTATATGATATTGTAACTACTGCTTCATCAATATTTCCTTCAGTATAAAAAGTATATAAATTATCAATCATACCTTTTTTATTACTAATTTTAGTATTTGAATTTATCTCAGCTATTGTACTTGCAATATTTCCTTGGCCAGAAATTGAAAGTTTTAAACCATCTGTCTCATAATCATAAGTTAATTTTCTATCTCCATCCTTTTGACCATCACCTTTAGAATCTATTTTTAAAGGATCTAATCCTAATTCAATTTCATCATAATCATTTAAACCGTCACCATCAGTATCCTTTTTATTAGGGTCTGTTTTGCTTGTCTTAATCTCATAATCATCATCTAAACCATCCATATCGCTATCAGATAGTAGAGGATTGGTGTTATATTCCTTTTCTTGTTTATTTGTTAGATTATCTAAATCTAAATCTTCATTAGACTCTAAATCGATTTTATAATCCATAGTAAGTTCTTCTTCTGTCATATTAAATGGAATAAGTTGATATTCTTTGCTTATTTTCTTTAATTTATAAGATGCGGTTATTTTGCATTTACCAGTTGCTTCAGTTAAATCCCATTTAACTTCTAAACCATTTGCTTCAATCTCTCCACAAGTAGAAAAATATTTTATTTTATCAATTTTCGTATCATCAGAAAAATTTACTCCTAATTTTATATTTGACTGTGTTACGTAAGTTAATTTAGAATCTGAATAATCATTATTCCAACTTAACTTTTCAAATCCAAAGAAATTAGCATACAAAAATACTCCAATACCTATTACTAATACACAACAACATACAATGGCAATATGTTTTTTATGCTTAGAGGCAAAAGCTTTCATTTTATTAATTTTAGGTTTTATAAACTTTGAACTATTGTTTGAAAATTTTTCAGTCATAGTAACATTTGACTTAGCACTTGCTTGTTGAATTGGTTGCATGTTATCTTGCCTTGATACTTCTGGATTAGAAACATTCAATTCTTTTATTTTTCTTCCACAAGAAGGGCAAAACTCTTCATCACCATTTAACTTATTTCCGCAATTTGGACAAAACATAATATACTCCTTTCTAAAAAAAAGATAACTAAAGCAAAATAGTTACCTTTTTAATATTTATTTTTACTTTGCTTCATTTGGAATTGTTATTGAACCTGAAGAATTGTAATTACTATAATTAATTTCAAATACTTCAGCAATACCCATCATTTCCAATTCAAAATTCATTTTTTCTATATAATTTGAAGAATTAACCAGAATACTTATATTGATATCACTGCTAATAATATTATTTGTATCAATACTTGAATCGGCTTGAACCATTGCATTTGCGATTTTCTCACTTGATATTATACCGGTATACAATGTACTAGTTCCTTGTTTTTCTTCTTTAATATCAAAAATATAATCATTTAAATTTAGCCATGAATTCGTATTTGAACTTTTCATAGAAGTAGAGGTCCAACTATCATTAGAAGTATCACCACTATATGGATAAGACACTTTGGTATATGTTTTATCATTATCATAATCATAATAAATTTCTGTATTAACTCCATATGTAGATACAGAACAATACCCCACTTTATTCTTAACATCTTCTTTGCAATTCATTGTTGTTGTTATATCTATAATTCCTGTTTTGGCAGTCATTTTTGCAGTATAACTAAAATTATCTAAATCATTTATCATTATATTTTTGGCTTTAGCTAACTGACTATCACTATTAATTTTTTCTTTGGTAAGGCTGCATCCCGTAACTCCAACTAAAACTACCATCAAAATAAATAAATTAAATATACGTCTCATTATACACCTCATATTAGAACTTATTCCCACACCTGAAACACTGAGTTGCTGTCTCATCTACCTCATTTCCACAATTTGGACAAAACTTTTTATTTCCTAGTCCATTTTGAATAGATTGTGGCATATTATTCTGTATTGGTTGTTGGTAGTTTTGTTGCGAATCAACAGGTTGATAATTATATCCTTGGCTAACCTTGGCTTGTGATTCAATTGGTTTTTTATATATAACAGCATGCGCGATTAAAAATATAATACCTATCCATAATAAATAAAAACCAAGCCCATTTTTTAAATATTTGCTATTAAAATTAAATTGTGTATTTAAATAAATAACAACTCCTACTACTAATATTGTCGGTATTAAAGACATTTTAGGATTTGTTACATTGGCTATTTTTCTTCCAATGTTTGTTTTAAATAATTGGGGAATATATTTTTCAATATAATCATTAAATATAAATAGTGCATTTGCTATTGTTAAAGTTAAAATTACCTTACCTTCCCAATAACCCCATAAAGATATTGATTGAGAAGTTCCAAAAAAGGAAGAAAAAGTGAAATATGGTAACATTGTTCCTAAAATAAGTGCGATTATCCCTATTAAAGCCAATAATCTTTTATTCCTTATAAATTCCATGTTATCACTCCCCTATATATATTAATTTTAAATTCACATTATTTTGTATATTCCCGTTATTTAAATTGATATTTTCATTATTATTCGTAATTATTTAAAAAAATCCAAAATATTATCCAATTCATTTGTTAATGGGGCCATAAATAATTTCATATAAGCATAATATCCAGCAATAGCAAGGATTCCAAAACATACAAAATTGAAATATATCTTTTTATCTTTTTCTAAGTTGAATTCATTATTCATAAGTTCATACAAAATTATTAGGGAATATACAAGGCCAATAATTGTACATACCATGCTTAATGGACTCCAAATCATACCAAGAATTGGTGATAAAATCATTGCACCACATACAGCTGGAATTACAGAGGTAGTTGATATAGATAATGATTTAACAAAACTTAATTGTTTTTTTAATACTAAACCCCCGAAATAGAAGACAATAGTAATTGCTAAAATAATACCGGCATAAATTAGAAAGTTTTTACCAATAACTTCTACCCATTTTATATATTTTAAATTATCCCATTGCCATGAATAAGTAATTTTATCTAACAAACTATAATTTGGTATTCTTACAGTGGATATAATTGTTTGAATCAAATTTAATAAGGTCATTGCTATTGTAACAATCAACGCTAATATAAAAGATGTTTTACCATTATTAAGTTTGCTTTCCTCTTCCTTATAACATTGGAATGGTTTTAATAATATTGCAATTAAATACATAAAGTAATTTAAAGGTGCTGTACTAACATTTTCAGTTTGAATATTTTGATCAATTTGAACATTATTAACTGGTTGTTGTATTTGAGGTTGAATTGGTTGCTGGTAGTTTTGTGATGAAGAAATATTTTGATTGAAAATATCGCCATTTAATGCACTACCGCATTTAATACAAAATTTTGATTGTGGATTATTATAAGTACCACAGTTTGAACAATTCATTAGTTTTCTCCTTTCTGATTTGTATTGTCTTTAATGAAATGCGCAATTGGATTTTGGTCCACCAATGAGTCTAACAATTGATTACCTAATCCTTGACCGCTTATCGAAGTGTTATTGGCTCCATTTATTTCTGAATTAGTTAAACCTGTTTCTCTTCTAATGAAATTATCAATTTTTCTTAGATTAGTCATATTCGTTTTTGTTTCGGTTTCATATTTATGTCTAGCATTTGAATTACGATAACGAGCAAACATTACAAAAAAATAAATAAATCCTGCTAACAAAAAAGCCCAGTTATAATCAAAATCAATAAATAGCATTGCTAGAATACCCAAAATTTCTACTAAGAATGAAATTCCTAATAATTTAGGTATATGAATAGGCACACTTCCCATTGTTTCTTTAGTTCTTGCGTTTACTGCAACATAATGCAGTATTTTTTTATCCCCATTTACTTGCAAATAACTATATAACCAAACAGGCAAATAGGCTGATTTCCATTGTTGCCCTTTTACATCAAGCTGTTCATTACTCCAAGCAACTCCACGGTCATATTCTTTTAAAGTGTCATTTGCTGCAAATTTTGCTATATCTCTAGATTGTTTATCTACTAAAGGTCTTAACTGATCAATATTTGTATCACGCCTTTCGGATGTATAACCTTTTAAATAATTTGCATTAAATTTTGCGCAATTTTCTAAATCAAATGGCATTATTGCATTTATAACATTATTGGTTGCGTTTGATGAAACATTATTTAATTTGTCAGCACTAGATTCAACTGTTAATCCTTGTATAACTAAATCAAATTCTCTTTCTACATGATAAAGATCTGCATCATAATAAGTTTTTCTATTATCACCACTACCACGATAATATGTTCTTGTTAAATGCTCTCCATTCCCAACAAGATTTACATGTGCATTAGCATCTACTAACATATATGGTAAATATACACCCATTATATTTTCTGTTGTAAATTCTTGTCTAAATTTAGGATGAGCAAAAAATTTTCTTTTACCTACAAACTTTTCAATTTCAGTTTTAGCCACATCTTTAGATATACCAAATGGCAATACAACATCTGGTATGCTTCCATTTGGAATTTTTTGATTTATTGATAATGTATTTCTACACCAATGGCATCGTGCTTGAGTAGAAGATGCTGTGTCAATTACTACTTCAGCTCCACAACTACTACATTTCAAAGTCACAATATCTTTTGTATCAGCAACAATATCTGTAGCTCCAGAACCTATTACTTGTCCTTGTAATTGACTCAAGTCTTGTTGCATATTATCTAATTTTTCTGGTTCAAATTCATTCCTACAATAGTTACATCTTAATTTACCAGTATTAGCATTTAATGATATATCAGTCGAACCACATTTTGGACACTTATTTTGGCCATCCTTAGCACCTACATCCGTTTGAATAATAGTAGGTGCTGAGGATTGGTTATTATTGTTGTTTGCAGGAGTTATATTTTCACTATAACCGTTTTGCATAGATTAAATTCCCAATAATTGTTTTTTTAATTTATCGTAATCTTCTTGAGTAATTAAACCAGCATCTAATAATTTTTTTCTTTCACTTAATATTGCTATTGGATCTTGCCCATTAGTATCTTGTGCTTGTGGTGTTGGAGTTAATTCAGGTTGGATTGGTTGTTGATTTTGAGCTGGTTGATTAAATACTCCCATCATATTAGCTCCAGCTTGAGCTGCCATGTTCATGCCCATGAATCCCATCATAGCTCCATTTTCATTTGCAGCGGCATTTTTCATAGCTTCTCCAGAAGCGGCAGCCATCATGCCAGGCATATTTGTTTGATATGCCTCTCCCATTCTTTTTGCTCTTCTTACTTCTCTATCATCTGCTCTTATTTCGTCCAAAATCGCTTGAGTTTTTTCATCATAATCGATTGAGATAGATACACTTTGAACTTTTAAGCCACGATTTTGTTCCCACATATATTTACTATTAACTTCTTCATCCATTGATAAAGCAAATTTGTCTTGATTTGCTTGAACATAGTCCATAGTATCAACATTTGCCAATTTAGCTTCTTGTGAGAAACGCGCTAATGCCCCAGTTAAGCATGTTACAAAGTCATGAAATAATTGATCGGCAGCAGCATTATCCATGTCTGCAAAGTCAAATTCTTTGGCTCCTGGTAAAAGATACGCTGCTGGTACAAAATTTTTAACAAATAATAATGGATCAACAATTTTTAATGTATAAGTTCCATTTGCCATTGCTCCTGCTTTTAAATCTAAATAAGAATCATTCCAATAAATTGTTGATGGAGTTCCAAACTTGTTACCTGGTATTTCTTTTAAATTAATATAAAATGCTAATTGTTCTGCTCCAGGTTGACCTCCAAATTTAAATCTATTCCAAGATTCTTTTATTGTTGAAGATAAAAGACCATCTCCACTAAAAATTGATTGTGAATTTGGATCATTTGATCTAAATTCAAATCCTCCTGGTTCTGTAATGAGACCAGTTATTTGCCCATTCTCAATAGTTATTAATGCTGTTCCTTCAGGTACTATTATTTTACTACCATTAGTAATGATGTTTTCACTACCTTTAGTATTTGTGCCTCTACCTGCGTTTGCTCCACGAGGCTCTGCCGGAAATACTCCGGCTGTTGGTGATACACCAGACTTTGGTGCATAAAAATCTTTCCATTGGTCAGCAAAGGTTCCACCTAATGCTCCACCAAACGCTTTAATAAATCCCATATTTTTACCTCACTTTTCTATTAACAATGACTTTTTGCATCATTACATTAATGTCAATTTATTAAGAATAAATAGATTAATGCTTTCTAAGTTCCGAAGCAAAACTTCTTTGTGGCATATAGTTATTTTTAGTAAAATTTGCTAACCTCCTTCCCAAATAACTTAAGTCAAGAACATGTTAAGTATAAAATCTTAATCTCAAAATTTTTCCCAGTTCATAGAAGATTGGTTTTATAATTTTTTATCTTATACTATCAATTCAACAAAAACATTGTAATATCCGCTTCTTAACTTACTACTCTTAATCACTTCTATTCTTAATAAGTATACCATAATTTCGGCAAAATCTACACTATTTTTGATATTTTATTAAAAAACACACACTAATGGTAGGTAAAAATTGCACTATATTTGTATGATAATATATACAGATGTATATATTTTAAGCAAATAGTTAATACTAAAGCGAGGTGATAATATCATGGAATTTAAAAAAGATGATGAAAACTATATTTATGAAGTTGTTAGTAAAAACATTAAAAAGTATAGAAAATTAAAAGGGTGGACTCAAGAAAAATTAGCGGAAGAAATTGATTATTCTTTATCATTTATTAGTGGAATAGAATCGGCATATCATCAAACTTTTTCTTTAGGCGCTATTTGGAGGATATCAAGAGTACTAGATGTAGATTTTACGAAACTTTGCGAAGATGAAAACGATCCTATTACGACAAAATTTATTCTCTATAAGTGCCATAAATGTGGTGAAGAAGTAAAAATACCAACGCAAATTATAAAACATTATAAAAATATTTACGAAATAGCTAACAATAAAAATTTACCACAATTTGATTGTACTAATTGTGACGGGAAATTAATGCCAGTAAACCCTATGGATTTTTAATAAAAAATATATTATATTGAATAAGCATGATTGTTTAATTAAAGATGCTTTTGATAAAATGGAATGAAAAATATAAATTTCAAATTTATAGATAAAAAAATAGACTGCCAGATAATTAAAGATTTATTATTTGGCAGTCTATTTTTATCAAAATCATGTAGGACTTCACATAATTTTTTGTAAAAAAAAGAACCTTACGGTCCTTTGCTTAATTAATTATACAAGAACTAATATTGTAAATATGATTAATAATATTACTAATAGTTCAAGAATAAACTTCCATGAAGCTTTAATCCATTGCCAGAATGAAATATCTAAGTATGACAATGTAGCGATTAGTATTACACTAGTAGGTGCGATCAAAACAGATAGTCCCATCATAGCTTGCCAAATAATAGCCATCAATGAATAAGTACTTGTATCTGTAATGATGGTAACTACATATGGTAATACACTTGATGTAGTATAATATGCTTCCATATTAAATATGCTATTTACAAAAGCTACTAAACTCATAGTAAATACATTAAGTCCACTTGTAGCAGTTAATAGTGGTTTAAATATTCCTAGTAATACTGGTCTTGTTGCTGTTATTACTAGTACAAAGTATGCTAAATAAATTAGTACAGCTGGCATTAATGCTTTTTTCATTCCTTCAAAGAAAGAACTAATCATTTCATTGAATTTTACTCTATAAATAAATCCAATGAAGAATGCACCAATAACGATTGGAATAATAAATTCATATAGAGTCCAATGCCCAAATGGTATGAAAGTCCCTTCACCAAATATTTTGGCAAAAATAGGGAATCCTTTAATATCAAAGGCCATTATCTTATCATAAATTTTAGTAAATAATTCTACTCCTAGTACACTTTCCCAAGATATAGAAGCCAAAATCATTATAAGTAGGATAAAATCAATAATTATAATTATTGGCCAAGTTCTCTTTTTAGAGTCATTAGAAACAGGTAATTTATCTACTTCTTCCTTCATTTCTTCTTTGGCTAATTTATGTTTTTTAGAATATGACCATACATTGAAGATTAATAACGCTATTCCTACTACTAAAATAATAACTTTATTTCTTAGTCCCGCACTAAATTCAAGGCCTAAAATAGCGACCATTGTTTCTGTATTAATTGCTGAAACAGTAGTTCCAATTAACCCTACAGCTACAGCACCAATTGTGGTAAGTGCTGCCGTTTGCTTGTTATATCCCATTAAAATAATAATGGAAGTAACAAATGGGAACAAGAACAATAATCCGGTCGTTATACCTGCCATAGATGCAATTACAGCAAAAATAATGATTATAGCAGATAAGAACCATATCTCCTTTCCTTTGAACTTATTAGCTATTTTATCTAGTAAGTTTCTATATCCATTAGTTTTTCCTAATATTCCATAAAAACCACCAATAGCTAATACATAGAAAATTAAGCTTCCAAAATAAGTAAATGTAGTCTTTCCCATTTCGGCGAAATCAAAAAGACCAAACTGTTCACGTGGACTTTCAACAAGCTCATATCCAAAGTATGTTATTGGGAAAATCCAAGTTAACAAAACTGCTACCAAGATTGTTATACCAATCATTTTAAATAAACTGTGTTTTTTCATATTACCCTCCCCATTTTCAATTATACAATATTTTGCTGTAAAAACAAGATTTTATCGCAAATTTCTGTTATTTGAACTCAAAAAAGGTAGCATATGCTACCTTTATACTTTCTTTAATCTAATGGACGCATTAATGGGAACATTACTACATCTTTTATATTTTCACTATTTGTTAATAATTGAATTAATCTATCAATACCCATTCCCCAACCTGATATTGGTGGCATACCATATTCCATGGCTCCTATATAGTCATAGTCCATATCCATGGCTTCTTCATCACCATTAGCTTTTAATGCTGCTTGCTCTAATAGTCTCTTTTCTTGTTCTTGCGGATCAACAAGTTCAGAGAAACCATTGACTATTTCCGCACCATTTACTATTAATTGGAATCTATCAGTAATTTCTGGCCTATCATCATTAGCTCTTGCTAAAGGAGACAAACTAATTGGATGTTCTGTTAGATATACTGGGCCAATAACATTAGGGCGAGCAACTTTTTTGTATAAGTAATCCACTAAGTTTCCAAATCCCAAATTTTCAATAGGTGTTTCGCTATCTAACTCAATTTTTTCATCAATTATCTTTTGTAATAATTTTTCTTTAGTATTATATTCATTAATATCAATACCGGCATATTTCATAATTAATTCTCTAAATGTTACAGTTCCCCAATCACCACTTAAATCAACTTCTTTATCCCCTACTTGTATTTTCAAAGTACCATATAATTTCATAATGATTGTTTGCAACATGTTTTGGATTAATTTCATATTATCTTTGTAATTAAAATAAGCTTGATAACATTCTATCATAGTAAAGTCTTGTAAATGAGTAGCATCCATTCCTTCATTTCTGAAGCATCTTGCTATTTCATATACTTTAGGCATTCCAGCAACTACAGCACGTTTCATATATGTTTCGGGAGCAATACGTAGATATACATCCAAATCTAAAGCATTATGATGAGCTTTAAAAGGGCGCGCTACAGCACCACTAGGTTTATTATTTAATATTGGTGTTTCAATTTCATAATATCCTAAATCGTTTAAATAATTACGCAATTCTTTAATAAAATTAATCCTCGTTAAGAATCGTTTACGCGTATCTTCATTCATTATTAAATCAACATATCTATTTCGATAACATAATTCTGGGTCGGTTAAACCATGAAATTTTTCAGGAAGCGGTTTTAAGGCTTTTCCTAAAAATTCAAAACTATCAGCTCTTAAAGTTTTTTCACCAGTATGGGTTGTAAATATTTCTCCCTTGGCACCAATGAAATCACCAACATCTATATTATCTTTAAAAAATTTATATTTTTCTTCTCCTACTAAATCTATCTTAATAGAAAGTTGTAAATCACTCTCAATATCTCTTATTTTTACAAAACTTAATTTACCCATCTGTCTCATGAAGACAATTCTACCTGCAACACTAACATTAGTAGTGCCATCTTCTAAGGTACTAGCTTCTTTTAAACTATGGGTTACCTCATATCTCTCTGGATAAGGATTACAAAACTTCCTTATTTCTTCCACCTTTTGTCTTCTAACTAATTCTTGCTCTGAAAATTCGCGCATAATTTCCTCCTATAATTCTTCTACCGTTGTTCCTGCTAAGTAGTCATGTGCTCCTCTATTATTAGCAAATACCATAACTATAGATATTGCTATAATAAATAGATGAATATTACTAAGAATACCATTTATAGATATATATACTGATTTACTAGTAACCAATAACATAATTAACAACACAATATTAACTAGTATTCCATATGGAATCAAGCATCTTTTAATAAGAGTATTAATATCTAGACTACTTCCATCTGTTTTTACAACTCTAATTTTAAATAACTTTTTTCCTAAAGTTTGCCCATTATTATATGCCTGAAATACTACAAAGTAAAGTATATATACAACAATTCCTGTTATTGATGACAAATATGTTGCTTTTGATATATCATAATTTACATCGTTAGCAGCTTCTACATACTCTTTAGCATCAATTTTTTCATTAAAATAATCATCTGAAATTGATGTTAAACGTTCACTCAATTCTCTAGCATCGCCAAACGTGGGAATAAACATGCCTACTATTAATAATACTACGAATAAAATCAAGCAATCAACAATATAAGCCCCTATCCTTTTAAAACTGATTTTCGCCTTCATTTTTATCCTCCTTAAAATTAACTTTATATTCATTTAATATATTTATTATATCATCAATATTCTTACATAGATAGACTTTATTTTTAATTTCATTAGAACCTTTTAAGCCTTTTAAATACCATGCTATATGATTTCTTATTTCTAAGATAGCTATTTTATCGCTTTTTATCTCCAGTAAATAATTAAGATGCTTTATACACATATCTATTTTTTCTATAGGGGATACTGTTTTTGGCGGAGAGGCATTTTCTAAATAATTAACAATATCCCTTATTAACCATGGATTACCTAAAGTTGCCCTACCGACCATAATTGCATCACAACCTGTTTCTTCTAACATCCTTTTAGCATCATATACCGTTTTTATATCGCCATTGCCTATTACCGGTATTGATACCGCCTCTTTTACTTCCTTAATAACATTCCAATCGGCCACTCCAGTATATCCTTGGCTCCTTGTCCTTGGATGGACACATATTGCACTAGCACCCGCTTCTTCACATATTTTAGCTACCTCTTTAGCATTTATACTTCCTTGATCCCACCCGCTTCTTATTTTAACTGTTATTGGAATAGGAACAGCGTCTACTACTGCTTTAACAATTTCTTTTATTTTCTCTGGATTTTTTAATAATGCCGCACCAGCTTGAGCACGTACTGCTACCTTGGGTACTGGACACCCCATATTTATATCTATTATATCTGGATGCATATTTTCATAAATATATTTAGCCGCCATAACAAATGATTCTTTATCACTGCCAAATATTTGCTGATTAATAGGTCTCTCTTCTTCTACCATTTTAAGCATATCTTTAGTTTTTTCATTATTATAGAAAAGCGCTTTATCACTGACCATTTCGGCATATATTAATCCAGCTCCCATTTCTTTAATAATTCTTCTAAAACTAGAATTACATATTCCTGCCATAGGTGCAAGAACAACCTGATTCTTTATATTGACATTTCCTATCTTAAAATTCATATATATCACTTCTTTAAATATTATTAATAAAAATTTTTTTACTTTATACATTATACTATATACTTGTAAATAAAGACAAGAAATCTTCATATATCCTATAGTATTTTTGAATAAATCAATGTATAATATATATCCGAAAGAAGGTTATTATGGAAGATTTACAAGAAGAATATGAACACATACTAGAAATGTTAGATGAAATTAAAGAAAAGATAAGTGCACTAGAGGGCAGCGATATTATAAGAAGATATCTTTCTCTATGTAATGAAAGGGATCGTTTAATTCAAACAGAAAAAAGAATGAGCAGGCAAGTTAAATATGATCAATTTGAAACATGTAATCATATATGGGTTACATCATTAATAAATTATGACCCTGCTGAAGATACCACAGAAAAATATGAAGCATGTATAAAATGTGGACTAGATCAAGCTGCGTTTGAATCTCTTTACCAAAGTTCACAAGATTCTTCAATAATGGTGGATTTTATGACAGACAATGATTACAATAAAGGAATTCATTCTAATGAGATTTGTGATATAAAATTGGCTAAAGCCATATATTCAAGAATAAAAGAGACTCATCCTGACATTGATGATGAAACCGCTAGAAAATACTTTGAAATTGCACTTAATGATATCAGAAACATCAAGGTAAGTGAAAAAAGGAAAATTAACAGAGCTAAAAGATTATCTTTAGGCAAATTCAACAACTGGCATGTTAAAGATGTTTACTTCGATTAGCATTAAACCTGATAAAGAGCAGAACAAACTGCTCTTTTTATATGATAACTTGTCAAATTATCACATTAAAAAAAGAGCCTATTTTTTAAGCTCTTCAATTAGTTCTTCTTTACTCATCTTAGTATAACCTTTAATACCTTTTTCTTTTGCAATCATCCTAAGTTCAGTCATACTATAAGTTTCATAACTAACTTCTTCTTTAGGCATTTCTTTATGTTCTGCTAAGTATTCAATTTGTTCTTTAGTTAAAGTCTCATATTCTAATAAAGCTTCGGCAATTAGTTTTACTAAATCTTTATTTTCTTCAAGAATTTTCTTGGCATCTTTATAACATTTATCAATAATCTTGCGCATCTCTAAGTCAATTTCATGAGCTACTTCATTAGAAAAGTTACGACTCTTATTGTAATCTCTTCCTAAGAATACTCCACCTTCTTGTTGCTCTAATTGTACTGGTCCTAAATCACTCATACCATATTCAGTAACCATACTTCTAGCGATTTTAGTGGCCTTTTCAAAGTCATTGTGTGCACCTGTAGTAATTTCGCCAAAATTCAATTCTTCGGAAACACGGCCACCTAACAATCCAGTAATACGTTCAAGTAACTCTTTCTTAGTTGCCGTAT
This sequence comes from uncultured Bacilli bacterium, assembly GCA_947601845.1. Lineage (GTDB taxonomy): Bacteria > Bacillota_I > Bacilli_A > RF39 > UBA660 > RGIG3091. The sequence continues at coordinate 25,329 of CANQGH010000005.1, forward strand.
ACTTTTCTTCTTTTGGTACCATCATGGCATAGCCACCAGCATAGCTTCTTGGAATAATTGTTACTTTTTGTACATCGTTAGCATCATCTAGTTTTAACCCTAAGACTACGTGTCCAGCTTCATGGTATGCTACCATCTTCTTTTCCTTTTCGGTATATTTCTTACTTACTTTAGCAGGCCCCATCAAAACACGGTCAGTTGCTTCATCAATTTCACTCATTGTAATGCAATCTTTATTACGCCTTACAGCAAGCAATGCCGCTTCATTAAGTAAATTTTCAAGATCAGCCCCACTAAATCCAGGAGTTCTCTTGGCTAAATTACTTAAGGTTACAGTAGGCGCTAAAACTTTATTTCTAGCGTGAACAGCTAATATTTCTTCTCTTCCTTTTATATCTGGTAAATTAACAGTTACCTGTCTATCAAATCTACCTGGTCTTAATAATGCTGGATCCAAAACATCAGCACGGTTAGTAGCAGCTATAATAATAATTCCTTCATTAGCTCCAAAACCATCCATCTCTGTTAGTAATTGGTTAAGTGTTTGTTCTCTTTCATCATGTCCTCCACCCAAACCAGTTCCTCTTTGACGCCCAACCGCATCGATTTCATCAATAAAGATTAGACATGGAGCATTATGCTTTGCTTGTTTAAACATATCTCTAACACGAGAAGCTCCAACACCAACGAACAATTCTACGAAATCAGAACCACTAATGTAATAGAATGGAACGTTTGCCTCTCCAGCAACAGCCTTAGCAAGCAAAGTTTTACCAGTACCTGGAGGTCCAACTAATAAAACTCCTTTAGGTATTCTAGCTCCTAATTTTTGGAATCTTTTTGGATTTTTTAAGAAATCAATTAATTCTTTTACTTCTTCCTTTTCTTCTTTTAATCCAGCAACATCTTTGAATGTAACTTTATTTTTATCATCACTAAGTTTCGCTTTACTTTTTCCAAAGTCCATTGATTTACCAGCGCTTCCCATCTGTTTAGAAAAGAAGAAGAAAGCAACACCAACAAGTAACACTAGTGGTAATATATTCCACAAAACATATACTAAAGTGCTTGAACTTGGATCTTCCACAGTAGTTACCTTAAATCCAACATCATCTTTTTTAGCTAAAATATTAGCAATAATAGAATCTGATAATGGTACTTTTACTGTAAAAGTTTCATTTTCTTCATAACTTTTTAGTTTACCAGTAATTTGATATACCATTGCTGTTTCTCTAGGAACTATCTTAATCTCTGATACCGTCCCTCTATTAATTTCACTAATAAATTCATCATATGTTAAATTATTATTTTTAACATTAACTATATTAAAAACATAATAGATAGATAATATTAATAGTAATAAAAATATATATGGCAATAGGCCTCTTTTTAAACTCTTCTTTTTCATAAAATCCTCCTTGTTAGTTATATTTCAATATTATATCATATTTTTCACTTTTTTGCTTAGAAAATTTAGACTTTTTTATCCCTGGAATCCAAAGTATATTATTTTGGCTATCTATCACTATTGGCCAACTATCACGCAAGCTTACAGGGACTTTAGAATCAATGAAAATATCTTTAACTTTTTTTGTACCATTAATTTTTTTCAAAAGCATCTTATCCCCTAAATGTCTTGTTCTAACATATAAAGGCAAATTAACTTCGCTTGATAATAATCTACATACATTATTATTGTTAGATTCCTCTTCATCTACTATTGTAATACTGTGACCAAGTGGTAAATCTACTTTCTCTATAATTTCTATTTCATAATTAAATATTGAGTCAGTACCTTTAACAATTTTTAGTTTGTTGTACGTTTTAACAGCCTTAAATCCACTAGGTAAATCTATTCTCCCATTAGCTTTTTTAGATTTAATTAATTTCATAATTAATAGTAAATGATTTGTATTAATTTGATTTAAATCATCAGGATATATTTCTTCTAATATGTAAGAAATAACCTTTTTTTGAATTAATTCTTCATATTCCAATAATAAAGGAATGTCCACTTCGTAATTTTTATATACTTTACTAATTACTTTTTTTAAGACTTCATTAACATAATCATTATACTCTAACAATGTTTTACTAAACCTTTCAAACTTTTCATGAATTAAAGGATCTTCCTTTTTTAAAAAAGGTAGCACTTCTTTACGATACCTATTTCTAGTATATTTATCTTTAAAATTGGATTTATCTATTACATAGGGAATAGCATTTTCCTTGTCAAAATTGCTGATTTCCTCTTTTGTAACATAAATAAGAGGACGTACTAAAGTATAATTATTATATTCTGTTTTTTGCTCAAATCCAGCATATCCTTTTAATGTTGAACCCCTTGCAATTCTCATCAAAATAGTCTCTATTAAATCATCACCATGGTGTGCTGTCATCAAATAATTAGCTTGATATTTATTAATAAGTTCCTCATAAAAATGATATCTTATCCTTCTAGCTTCATTGTGAAAGTTATCATCGCCATATTTTTCTATGGTCATTGCTTCAAATATGATATCGTGCTCTAAGCAATATTTTTCTAAAAATTTTTCTTCTTCTTTACTTTCTATTCGAACATTGTGATTGATATGAGCACAAATGATCTTTATATCTATTTTTTTCCTTATTTGTTGCAAAATATACATTAATGCCATAGAATCTGGCCCTCCAGAACATCCGATGACAATTATATCTTTATCTTGTAATTTTAATTCATTAATTAAATAATTATAAACATTTTTCATCCAATCACCACCTATCATTGTAACTAATTTATAACGGTTTATCAATAATTATTGCATAAAAAAAGAGAATACTTACTAATCAGGCATTCTTATTACATATTCCCCCTCTTTAGTATAAAAGTACTTCTCACGCAAATATCTCGCTATATATTCAGGATCTTGTAATCTTTCTACATCAACCGTTAAGTCTTCCTCTTGCTGCTTTAAAGCGAGAATTTCCGATTCTAATTCCGCTTTTTCTTTATATTTAGAGTATATCTCAATCCAAACTTTAGTGATAGTAGTTAATACGGCAGTAATTGATATAATACATGCTATTCCAAATACAAAAAATCTTAATAATTGTTTTTTATCTTTATGCTTATTTCTTTTTTTATTAACCATACTATCACCACCTATTATATTTATAGTCTTTTTTTAATACTTTTTCAATATCTTCATCATTTGTTTTCATTATTTGACATTGTTTAAATGTAAACAAATTAATTATTTAGCAACTTATATGAATATAAAAAAGGAATTACTAAGTAAACGCTTAAAATAATTCCTTTATTGTCTATTATTTCGACACCTCAGTCCATCCCAATTCTGGATAATTTTTCCCAATGCAGTTGGTTGCATCGCTAGAATAAGTTTTAGTTACAGCATCACATATTGCGATTGGTCTACCGGCAATAGCATCACCAGCATATTTTTCTGCATGTACTGGGCAATGCTTAGGGCCTATTATGACACCGCAATAACTACATGTTGCATAATACATTGGAATGCGTACGCCAAGTCTGCTACTATCCCTATAGTATTCTGGTATACATGGTTCCGTAACTTTACTACTAGTACACCAATGGTCGTTTTCTATTTCTATGCTTGTTTTACCTTTAAACCAACCGGAGGTTTCCTTTCTAATATCATTAGTACTAGCCTCATCATGAGTATATCGTTGTCTTGCATAAGTATTATGGTTATGTGGCTCCCAATGGGCATATAATGTTGGCTTACCCGTACTTGAATTTATTTCTATTTCTGAACTAACTACTATTGTAGAGCTTTCTATAAGAGTTCCTCCACTACTTTTGGTATACCATCCAGCAAAAGTATATCCTATATCCTGGAGCTTTTTTCCATTCTTATCAGCTTGAATTATTATTGGAGTTGGTAATGTTCCAAATTTATTGCCTGGTGTTACAGTTATAGTAGAAGGGGTAACACTACCAGTTAATCCACTTGGGATATTTTCCTTTAATTCGATTGTTAGATCGTTCGATGACCATTGAGCATATAAAGTCACTGTTCCATTATTCGTTGATGTTAAAGTTCTTACTTTATCTCCATTATTATAACTCGTCCCTTTACCATCTGCTCTAGTATTCCAACTACTAAATGTATATCCTGATTTAGTAAATGTATTAGTTCTTAATGTACAATCTTGACCATAAGTACATGATGTATTACTCATACTACCACTACCGTTATTTTTATCGTAAATTATGGTATATGAATTAGCTGTCCAATGTGCATATAAAGAGTGACTATATTCATTATTAACAGTTGTAGAACTTGTTACTACTTCGCCACCACTACTTTTTGTATACCATCCATCAAAAGTATATCCTGTTCTATTAGGAGTTGGTAAACTTCCATATGGTTCATTATAAATGACATACTTGTTTCCTGGGCTTACACTTCCACCAGTCGCATCAAACATTACCGTTATATTTTTTTGTTTCCAATGAGCATAAAGCTTATGATTCTCGGGATTAGTAACAATTGTAGAACTTATGACTTCGTCGCCATAGCTACTTTGGGTATACCATCCGGTAAAGGTGTATCCTTTTCTATTAGGTATTGGTAATTGTCCATATTCTTCATGATATCTAACTTTCGTTGACTTCTTATCTACACTACCACCAGCCCCGTTAACATCAAACTCTACTTCTATTTGCTTCGGTAACCATTTGGCATATAAAGTGTGATTGCTTTCTTTTGAAACTATACTATCATTAGTAATTTTTTCTCCGCCATTGCCTTGAGTATACCATCCTACAAAATCATATCCTGTTTTAGTAGGAGTTGGTAAATCTCTATCTTCTCCATATCTTTTATTTGGTGTTACAACCATGCTAGTTGGTGAAACTTCTCCTCCATCTGGATAAAAAAATACTGTTATTTTAGTTGGATTTACTGGAGTAGGGCCGCTTCCATTACACCCTGTTTCTTTACTTTGATATTTTGAACAAAATAAACATACTTGATATTTTAAATCAATAACTGATTGCCCTTCATTAGTTACAATTACATAACTAGTATCACAATATCCATCAGCCTCTGGATCTTTTAAAGGCTTGCTATATCCACGATTTACTAAATCTTGATGTGTTACCTTAATCGAAGTGCCATATGCTGGAATCTCACAGGCATCGCCATTAGAATTAAGACAATCAATCATCATATTATTGGCAGCTCCACTTAAATCATATTTATAACTTTCATAGGTTCTAGCTTTACTCTTTTCTATATATTTTGTAACACCTACTATACCTACAGTAACAAGTATTCCTAAAATAATAACCACAGCTAAAATTTCAATAATTGTAAAACCATTGGTATTTTTTAGTTTCTTCATATTATTGGTCACCCGTATCACCCCTAATAGTATTTAATATTATTATAACACGTATGAAACCAAAAAAAAGATACTTTTGAAGTAAATAATAATTTACTTCTCTTGTATCTATTTTGCATATGGTAATAATGCGATAGCTCTTGCTCTTTTTATTTGTTCTGCTATATGTCTTTGGTGTTTGGCACAAGCACCAGTAACACGTCTAGGTAAAATTTTTCCTCTTTCATTAATATATCTCTTTAAAGTTTCAACATCTTTATAATCTATATCTTTACCTGTACACATATAACAAACTTTTTTCTTTTTTCTAAAAAATTCTGCCATTGTATATCCTCCTTTTAGAATGGTAATTCATCATCGCTAATTTCTATACTTGAACCAAAGTCTGAGAAAGGATCATTTTTTACACTAGTTGTTGGTGCCTCAGCAGGAAAATCACTTGGTGTTACATCATTAAAATTATTATTAGATATGTTAGTAGCTCCATCACGATTAGATTTACTATCTAAAAATTGTACATTATCGGCAATAATCTCGGTAACGTAACGCTTTTTCCCTTCTTGATCATCATAACTTCTAGTTTGTATTCTTCCTTCAACCGCCACTTGGCTTCCTTGAGTCAAATAATTCTTAATATTTTCGGCTTGTTTTCTCCAAACCACAATATTAATAAAATCAGCTTCTCGTTCACCTGTTTGATTAGTAAAATTTCTGTTTACTGCTAAAGTAAACGTTGCAACTGGTAAATTGTTTCCTGTGTATCTTAATTCAGGATCTCTTGTTAATCTTCCTATTAAAAATACTCTATTCATAACAAACTCCTATTCTCATATTACTCATCTACTTTTACTATTAAGTGACGAATGATATTTTCATTAATTAATGCTACACGATCAAATTCTACTGTTGCATCATTATTTTCTGATTCTATTACAATCAAAAAATAATAACCGTTTTTATATTTGTTGATCTCGTAAGCTAGTTCTCTTTGACCCATTTCTTTAACTTCTAATATTTTAGCACCCTTAGATTCTAATACATTCTTTGCAGAATCTAAAACAGCTTTAATATTAGATTCTTCTAAATCTGGTTTTACAATGAACATAATTTCATATTTATTCATCATTTTCCACCTCCTTTTGGACTTATGGCCTCATTACTATCAATGAAGCAAGGAGTAATTCAATACTCGCAAGTAGTATAACAAAAGTATGGATTTTTGTCCATACTTATTTTTTCAATTGTTTAAAATATGCGCCGGCAAAATGACGGCCATTTTTATATTGTATTCCTTTTGATGCTGCACAATTCGAATAAAAATTTGGATTTGTTATAGTATCATAAGGACTAGCCATTACATCCATAACTCCCTCTTGCCTCAATTGTTTATCTATTGCTTCTTTGATGTTGATAAAATATTTATTTCCTACACTTACAATGTAATCATCCCATACAGTAGCATCAGTTGCCCATTTAGGATAGCAATCATAATCCCAATTTGGGCCAGCACAAGCAGAAATATAACAAAATATATCTCCTGCCTTACTATCAAATGCTGAACGTAATGCTTCAACCGTATATTTAGGTAATTTCATATTAGTCATTTCGGCACTACAATGAGATATTGCAATTACATTTTTAACAACATCGTGTAAAATAACAACCGGACAATCTGCTACAGGATGCCCTATTACAACTCCAGGTGTTTTTGGTGTAACAATTAGAATGTCTTCATCTATATCTGCCCATCCATTGGGATTTTGATCAATTAGGTCTTGATCAACTATTTTGTATGACCCATCTTTATTCTTTTGATCAGCCATGAACATTAGTCGCCCATCAAAGCCATTTTTCCTACCTAATATTATTCTTCTATTTAAGAAATCTTTAGCTCTTTCCATAGATGTCATGTAATTTGGATAAAATCTAGCCGCAGTATTCATATTGCCATCATTAATAGTTGTTTGTAATGTACAAAATTTTAAATTTTCCATTTCAACAATTCCCCCTCAAATTGTATGCATATTATAACACATTTGTTGAATTTTGTCAATTTGAACTGGGTTTTAGTGCTGAATTTTTGTTTAATGGCATTTACTTTTCTATAATACAACTATTTTTAATATTTGTTAGTTTTTACTAAAGTCTTTGCCAAGCTCTTTATTTGTTCTTTACCCTCTTTTTTTGTCATGACTATTTCTTTCTTGCTAGTGTTGTTAGGATAGAAATAACTCATTAATTCATCATACCACTTGGGTATATCCGCATGTTCTTTTAAATATTTATCAATTTCTGTCCACATAACACTTTCTTTTCCCCAACAAATCTTATCCATATTTCTTTCGCTGTATTGTGAATATACAATTCCATAAAATTGAGCGAAGTCTCTAAATCCGGTTATTTTGAATTTTTCATATTCTAAATCCATACTATTTTCATAGGAAATAAATAGTGTCGGTATTTCTATGCCGGTTATTACCTCATAAAAATGTTCATTTAGAAAAATATCCTTTTTAATTTTTACTATTATATGCTTATTTGTCTTTTCAATTATATCTTCGTAACCCTTATTGGTAAAAACATATCTCATCTTTCCACAACATTCATTAGCTATACGTACAATATCTAATTTGCAAATTTTCATAAATTTCTCCTTAAAGTAACATCTTTATACGTTGAATCTAAAATAACAAATATCTCCGTCTTGCATAATATAATCTTTGCCTTCAAGACGGGCCCTACCATTTTCTTTTACTTTTAACTCACTGCCATACTTCACTAAATCTTCATAACTCATTACTTCAGCTTTAATAAATCCTTTTTCAAAATCGGTATGAATTATACCAGCGCATTGCTTAGCATTCATTCCTTTTTTAAAGGTCCATGCTCTAACCTCATCGCTTCCTACAGTAAAATAAGTGGCTAATCCCAATAAATCATAAGTTTCTTTTATTAATAAATCTAGCCCACTTTCCTCTATTCCTACTGCATTCAGCATTTCTTTTTTATCATCATCATTTAATTCACTAAGCTCTGATTCTAATTTGGCACACATTTTTACTACTTTAGCATTTTCTTTATTGGCATACTCTTTAACTTTAATTACATAGTCGTTGTCAGGAAGGGCAACTTCATCTTCACTAACATTAGCCAAATATATAATTGGTTTAATTGTAAGAAAAGAAAAATTATTTAATAAATTCCTTTCATCATCTGAAAAATCTATCATGCGTAAAGGAATATTCTTTTCTAAACTTTCTTTAGCTTTAATTAATGTAGAAATTTCTGCTAAAGCTTCTTTATCACGATTTGTTTCAGCTTTCTTTTTTATTTTATCTATTCTATTATTCAAAATTTCCAAATCAGATAAAGCTAACTCTAAATTAATTATTTCAATATCTCTTATAGGATCAATACTATTTTCAACGTGAATAATATTGTTGTCATCAAAACATCTAACAACCTCAACAATAGCATCAACTTCTCTAATATGTGACAAAAATTTATTACCTAGTCCTTCTCCTAAAGAAGCACCTTTAACTAATCCAGCTATATCGGTAAACTCATAACTAGTTGCAATTAATCTTTCTGGAACATACATCTCTTCCAATTTTGCTAATCTTTCATCAGGTACTGTTACAATTCCCACATTAGGATCAATAGTAGCAAATGGATAATTAGCTGCTAATATATTCTTTTTGGTAATTGCATTAAAAAGGGTTGATTTACCAACATTAGGTAAACCAACAATTCCTGCTTTTAAACTCATATACAAAACCTCCTATAAAGTTGGGAATACTCCCGGCCCAATTGGTAAGCCAATCAAATACCACCCTATTATTAATAATATCCAAGTAAGTCCCATAATAAGACAACATGGCATTACATATGAAATAGCTCTTCGTATTGTAATTGGTTCTTTCTCTTTATTATATATATTTAAATATCCTAAGTAAATAACAAAATATGCAAGTAAAGGTGTAATTCCTTTAGTAATTGAATCTCCTGCTCTTAAAATAAATTGAGCAAATTGTGGAGAAATATTGGACTGCATCATCAACGGTACAACAACCGGTGATAAAATAGCCCATTTACTTACTGGTGATGTTACGAATAAATTACTAATCAAAATAATCAAAAGGACCAAAAGAATTAGTGGAATTCCAGAGAAAGAAAGGTCTTTTATTATATTAGCTCCAATTGCCGTTATAACTGTTCCTATATTACTTTCCTGAAATACAGCTATAAATTGAGAAGCAAAGAATAGTAACACAATTAAACTGCCTATATTCTTAGTATATTCGGAAGCACTCTCTATCAATTTCTTATCGCTTTTTAACGTTTTAGCACCTAATCCATAAGCTATGCCTGTAATAAGGAAAAATAATGATACCATATAAGTAAATCCATCTTGAAAATAAGAATTAGGTCCAAATAATTGTCTTAAATATGTTTCTTCATTCATATCAAGCAACATTCCTGAACCAGGTAATTTAGGAATAATCATATAAATAAATGTAAAAATAATTATTATTCCAACTATATATGCATATTTTAATCCTCTTTTTTCATTTATTTCTAGAGCAATCTTTTGCTGTTCTTCAGCTGGTACAATAAGTTTTTCTATTTCTTGGGTTTCTTCTAAAGAAAGGCGATATTTTCCCAATTTTTTTAAAACAATATTTTCAATTACTATTGTTCCTACAAGGGCCATAACAATAGAAAACGCTATCATAATAAATAAGTTAGAGGTTAGGCTCACGTGGAATATAGGATCAATCAATCTTGCTCCAGAAGTAGTTAAGGATATTAAATTTACTTCCATAGATCCTACAAATAAAGTAGTCCCATATCCAAAAGCCACCCCAGAAAAAGCAGTAATAATTCCTAACAACGGACTTCTGCCGTTTGCTAAAAATAACAAAGCCGCAAGTGGTATTAAAATAACATATCCCACATCATTAATAATACTAGAAAAAATAGCTACAAGTATCAATATAAATGTTATTTTTTTATTACTAATATTCAAGGTAACTCTTTTAATAAATGTATCAATTAATCCTGATGCATGTGCTACTGACAATCCAATTAACGCAATCAATAGACTTATTAATGGAGTGAAAGAAGCAAAATTGTTTGCTGCATTACTAATAATATATTTGATACCATCATAATTTAATAAGTTTTTTACACTAACAAAAATAGACTCTAAATCAAGATTTTCAGGTCTTATTCTTGTGTAAGTTGCATGGAATCCTAAAAGTGATAAAATTTTACTCAATACAATAACGCCTAAGGTCATCAAGATAAAAGCCGTAATTGGATGTAGTGAAAACTTTCTCAAACGCATTACTTTTTTTGTCTTCATAATATCTCCTAACTAATAACTCTTTTCATTTTTTTATTAAACTCAACTCTTGGAATCATTACAATACGTCCACATTTAGTACACTTTATTTTAATATCTGCTCCTATTCTTATGATTTCCCATTTATTTTCACCGCATGGGTGTCCTTTTTTCATTTCAACTGTTGTTCCAACCGAATAATCTTTCTCTTCCATATAACTCCCTCTCTTTTAGAAAAATTTATTATTTTTCGGTCAAGTTTAATATTTCTAATATTCTATTTAAATCATTATTGTTAACGAAACTAATTTCTATACGTTTACCTTTTACTTTTACCTTTGTTCCTAACTTTTCACATAATTGCTCTTCTAAATAATGATATTCATTAACCCTATGATTCTCAATATGATGTTTTTTAGGAATGTCTTTAGACTTAGAAATATCTTCTATCTCTCGTACATTTAAACTCTCATTAACAATTTTTTTAGCTAAATCGATTACTTTATCTTTTTCTTCTATTTTACTTAGTACCCTAGCATGACTCATGGATATTTTATTATCGTTAATCATTTCTTTTACCTCTTCTGGCAACGATAATAACCCTAGCATATTAGTAATGTGACTCCTACTTTTTCCTAATTTTGATGCTAGTTCCTCCTGAGTAATTGATAGGTTATCGATTAATTTTTTATATGCCGTTGCTTCTTCTATAGAATTTAGGTTCTCTCTTTGTAAATTTTCTAATAGGGCAATTTCCATCATTTCTTCATCAGAAAAATTTCTAACAATAGCTGGTATTTTAGTAAGCCCAGCAATAGTTGAAGCCCTAACACGTCGCTCTCCAGCAATAATTTCGTATCCTTTAATACTTTTTTTAATAATTATAGGTTGAAAAACACCATGTTCCTTAATAGATTCTGCTAATTCTTTTAATTTATCATCATCAAATACTTTTCTTGGCTGATATGGGTTTGGTCTCAACTCACTTATTTCTACTTCAATAATTTCTTCTTTGGGAGTTGATTCCACAATCTGCTTTTCAAAACTATTAAAATCTAATTGCTCACTATTAAATAGTTCTTCTAATCCTTTACCTAAGGCTCTTCTTTTAGTTTGTTGTTCCATTTCTTTCAATCACTTCCTTTGCTAAATTTAAATATGCTTCTGTTCCTTTACTCTTAGGATCATAGGCAATAATAGGTTTTCCATGTGATGGTGACTCAGTCAAGCGGATTAATCTAGGTATAATGGTATTATAAACTCGCTCTTTAAAATATTTCCTTATATCTTCTACTACTTCAAATCCTAATTTAGTTCTAGAATCTAACATAGTTAAAAGCACACCCTCAATATCTAAGGATGGATTTAAATTTTTTTGAGCCATCATAATTGTATTCAAAAGTTGCATAATTCCTTCCAATGCAAAAAATTCACATTGAACCGGTATTATAACAGAATTAGATGCCGTTAATGCATTAGTAGTAATTAAACCTAATGATGGTGGGCAATCTATAATAATAAAATCATATTGATCTTTAATTGGGTCCAACTTTATTTTCAACTGTTTCCCTTTAGAAAAACCAGCTTCCTTACTTTTTTCTAAAAACTCAAGATCTATTCCCGCTAAATTTATGGTTGCTGGAAGCAATGATAACCTCTTATATCGTGTATTTATAATTGCCTCAGTTATAGAACACTTATCGGTTAGAACATCATATATGCTTTTATCAATATCACCCTTGTCAATCCCTATTCCAGTTGTGGTATTACCTTGTGGATCCAAGTCGATTAATAGTACTTTCTTGCCTAACACCGCCAAAGATGCTGAAAGATTAATACTTGTTGTTGTCTTTCCTACTCCACCTTTTTGATTAACCAAAGAAATTACCTTTCCCATCTTATCACCTTTTTCCCATAATTCTTGTCAAATACTATTCTATCAAAAAAAGAGACATTTTTAAACAAAAAAAATAGAAAAGATTCTATTATTTTTTTACTTTTTAATTTTCCTTTTCTATCTCAATAATAAATCTATGTTTATTTTCCAAATCTAATTCATCATTTTTAATTTTGTATCCTTTGTTTTCTATTTGTAACACTACATCTCTAATCATATTAATACATTCTTCAATTCTACTTTCGTTAGCTTTCTTTAGTCCAGTAAATGTATAATAATTATCTTCTTCACCTAAATCTAGCACTTCAATCTCTGGTTTTTCAGTAACATTACTGCTATCATTTTTAGTTATATTTTTTAACAAATCATCAAAATCTATGTCATGATAATTTGTATTTTGAACTTTCTTATCAGCTGATTCTGATTGTAATTCCTTATTTACGGTGTCCAACAAGGTCGTTTCTTTTTGTCCTTTTATTTCTCCACTGTTATCTATTAATATAGGCTTATTATTTATCACAGGTTCTACTTTACTTCCATTCTTTATAATATCTTCTAATTCTTTTACTGATAAATGTTTATCAATTATCATATCAGTCAATCTATCTCTTTCAGCCTCATCTTCAACATTAAGCAAACTTCTAGCATGGCGTTCTGATATTTTTTCATTCAATAACGCATCTTGGATTTTACTTGATAAAGTTAATAATCTTAATTTATTAGATACTGCTGATTGACTTTTACCCATAGTTTTAGCTAAATCTTCTTGGGTCATATTATCAATATCTAATATTTTTTGATAAGTTCTAGCTTCTTCAATAGGTGTTAAATCTTTTCTCTGTAAGTTTTCAATAAGAGCTACTTTTGAACTTTCTTTATCATCTAAATTTTTTACAATGGCAGGAATTTTAGTCAAACCTACCATAGTTGAGGCTTTATATCTACGTTCACCAGCAATTATCTCGTACTTTGTACCTATTTTTCTTACAATTATTGGCTGAATTACACCATGTTCTCTTATTGATACTGCAAGTTCTTTTAAGGCTTTATCATCAAAAACTTCCCTAGGTTGAAATCTGTTAGGGATAATATCATCCAAGTATAAATAAACTATTTCGTTTTCCATATTTATACCTCCCAATTTATTCTTTTTCTATTCTAGTATAGATTATACAATATATTTTACACTTTGACAATGTTCTTTTTTCATTTAAAGTGAATATTTTTTGATTTTATTTATGTCTCTAGGATATTGATTAGGAGTCTTTTCTTCCTTTTCTATTAAAATTAATGCTCTATTACTTTCTTCTTTTGGTAAAGTAAATTTTTCTATTTGTTTTATATGGCATAACAATTTCTTTTGAGCATTTTTACTATTTACTATTTCATCTTCACAATTGGCTTTCATTAAAATTAGTTTTCCACCTATTTTCAAAGATTTAATACTTATTTCCATTAAAACATTCATATTAGCTACTGCTCTAGCTGTAATAATGTCAAACTCTTCTTCGTGTTTTGATGAATAATCTTCCATTCTCCCATGAATGGCTGTAATTTTTTCTAATCCCAATTCTTGAATAATAGCATTTAAATAATTGACTCTTTTTTGAAGCGCATCAATTAGGGTTATTTCTAGATTGGGATAAAATATTTTTAAAACTATTCCTGGAAAACCAGCACCACTACCAACATCACATAATTTTAAATTATGATTTAAATTAATTACTTTACTTAAGGTTAAACTATCATAAAAGTGTTTTAAGTATACATCTTCGTAAGATGTAATCGTTGTTAAGTTTATTTTTTCATTCCATTCAATTAATAGTTTGTAAAACATATCTAATTTATCCAACATTTCTTGTGTATAATTTATATGTAACTTATTTAATTCATTTAAAAAATCTTCTTTATTCATTATTATTCCTCTTTAAATAAACCATTAACATTGTAATATCGCTAGGATTGACTCCACTTATACGCATAGCTTGACCAATAGATGTAGGTCTTATTTCAGTTAATTTTTGTTTAGCTTCTTTAGCAATATTATGAATTTTTTCATAATCTATATCTTCTCTAATTTTAATATTATCATATTCCATCATCTTTAGAGCTTCTTTGTTAGCTTTAGAAATGTATCCTTCATATTTAATATTAATACTTACTTGTTCTAAAACCTCATCACTATAATTTAAATCAATGAATTTAGATAAGTTTTTGATTTCAATCTCTGGGCGTTTTAATAAATCATATAAAGCTGTTGTTACAACGATGCCAGGAGTATTAATACTTTCTAGATATTCATTATTCTCTTTATTAGGATTTAATAGGCACCCTTTTAACTCTTCAATTAATTTATTAATACTCTCTTTCTTTTTATTAAATATTTTATAAATTTCATCATTAATAAGTCCTATTTGATGACCATAATCCATAAGTCTTAAATCAGCATTATCATCTCTTAATAAAAGACGATATTCAGCGCGCGAAGTTAGTAAACGATAAGGGTCTATTACTCCTTTCGTAACTAAATCATCAATTAAAACGCCAATATAAGCTTCATTTCTTTTTAAAATTAATCCTTCTTTTCCATCTAGTTTCAAAGATGCATTAATTCCCGCCATTAATCCTTGGCAAGCAGCTTCTTCATAACCACTAGTACCATTGATTTGACCAGCAGTATATAAACCATTTATCAATTTAGTTTCTAAAGTCGGTTTTAATTGGGTTGAATCTATTGCATCATATTCGATTGCATAAGCATATTTATTGATTTTAGCATGTTCTAATCCAGGAAGACTGTGAACCATTTTTTCTTGAATATCATGAGGCATACTTGTAGAAAAACCTTGTAAGTAAATATCATCATAATAAATGCTCTCTGGTTCTAGAAATAATTGATGCCTTTCTTTATCACTAAATCTTACAATTTTATCTTCAATTGATGGACAATATCTAGGTCCAACTCCTTCAACATATCCGCCATACATACTAGATTTATCTAAATTTTCTTTAATAATTTCATGAGTTAATGAGGTTGTATATATTAAATAACATGGTAATTGCTTCGTAACATCATAATGTTTATTATTATAGAAGGAAAAGAAATGTTCTACATCATCTCCGGGTTGCAATTGAGCTTTACTAAAATCAATACTTGCTTTTTCTATTCTAGGTGGAGTCCCTGTTTTTAATCTTTTTATTTTAAAACCTAACTTTTTCAAATTATCGCTTAAAAACTTAGAAGGTCTTTCATCATGAGGACCACTAGAAATCTTAGTCGATCCATATAAAACAGCTCCTTTTAGATACGTTCCTGTTGTTAAAATTACCGCCTTACTATTTATTTTTTTCCCATTCTCTAAAATAACTCCTTTAATAGTATTATTTTCAATAATTAAATCTTCGACCATACTTTCTAAAATTGTTAAATTAGCAGTATTTTCTAAAGTATTAATCATCTCTTTACGATAAGTAACTTTATCAGCTTGAGCTCTTAAAGCTCTTACTGCAGGGCCTTTTTTAGTGTTTAGCATCTTCATTTGTAAGAAACTTTTATCAGTATTATTGGCCATTTCTCCACCTAATGCCGCAATCTCTCTTACAACAATTCCTTTAGCAGGACCTCCTATTGATGGATTACATGGCATATCAGCTATATTGTTTTTATTACTAGTTATAAGTAAAGTCTTATGATTACGTCTTGATGAAGCAAGGGCGGCTTCGCATCCAGCATGACCACCACCTACAACGATAATATCATAATCCATATATATCACTTCCTATTTTCCTAAACAAAATTGGGTAAATAATTGATCAATTAATTCATCGGAATAAGTATCTCCTAATATTTCCCCTAACTTTTCCCAAATGCGTTTTATATCAATCTCAATTAAATCTGTTGGGACTTCATTTTCTAGTCCCATTTCTATATCTTTAATTATACTATAAGCTTCTTTAGCTAATGATATTTGCCTAGCATTACTTAAATATGTATAATCGCTATTATTAATTTTCTCTAAATTAAACATGTCTATAATCTTATTTTTTAACGGCTCTATGCCATTTATATCTTTGGTATTTACAAAAACAATATCATGATTATCATCATCTACTCTTATTTTAGTCTCTAAATCATTTTTATTAACAACAATAATAGCGTTTTTTGGCAAATTATTGATAAGATTACTATCTTCCTTTGTTAATTCTTCATTATTATTTAATACTAAAAGAACTAGGTCAGCTGTAGTAAATTCTTTCTTACTTTTTTCAATTCCTATCTTTTCTACTATGTCGTGGGCTTCTCTCATTCCTGCTGTATCAACAAAATTAAATAGAATTCCATTAATGGTTACTTGTCCTTCAACAATGTCTCTAGTCGTACCAGCAATATCAGTCACAATTGCCTTTTCTTCATCTAAAAAACGATTTAAAATACTACTTTTTCCAACATTAGGCCTTCCTACTATTGCTACTTTTAGGCCATTTTTAATAATTTTACCATTTTCTGACTCATTAATTATTTTATTTAATTCCCTCTTAATATAATTTATTTCTCTTTTGATATTATTATTAGTTACTACTTCTATATCTTCATATTCAGGATAATCAATATTTACTTCAATACTTGCTAACAATTCTAATAATTTTTGCCTAAAATTTCTAATAATATTACTAACTTTACCATCTAAATGATTAATAGACAATTTTCGCATTTGTTCCGTTTTAGCATCTATTAAATCCATGACTGATTCTGCTTCTATTAAATCTATTCTTCCATTTAAAAAAGCTCTTTTTGTAAATTCCCCAGGTTCTGCAAGACGAGCGCCTTTTAATAAAACTAATTCTAATATTTTATTAGTAGTAGCAATACCTCCATGGCAATTTATTTCAACCACATCTTCACAAGTAAAGGTTTTTGGTGCTCTCATGATGGAAATTAAAACTTCATCTATTACTTCATCATTATCAATTATATGACCATAATTAATTGTATGGGTTTCTACTTTAGTTAAATCTTTACCTTTAAAGATGGAATTAGCAATTTTTATAGCATCTATTCCACTAATTCTTATAATAGATATAGCACCTACCCCTAATGCAGTGGAAATAGCGGCAATGGTATCATTCATAATATCACCCCTTTTTTGTCTATATAGATTATAACACATTTGATTATTTTTCAAGTGAAAACAATAAAAAAGAGATTTTTCAATCTCTTGGTTTTATAACAACTGCCCTATTTGGTTCTTCCCCAACACTTTCAGTATATACTTTATCATTATCTGATAAAATACTATGAACAATTCTTCTTTCATATGAATTCATAGGATCCAATTTTGCTTCTATTTTAGTTTTAGCTACTTCCCTTGCAACTTTTTTGGCTAAATATTCAATATTTTTTTGTTGTTTTACTTTATATTCGCCTACATCAATAGAAAATCTGTAATTAAAACCTACTTCATTATGAATATATTGTCTAGTAATGATACTTAAAGCATCGATTGTACGGCCATTTTTACCTATCAATATGTTATTATTATCACTATATAATGTAATAGTTACATCTTCATCTCTTCTTTTTACTTCGATATTTACGGTAATACCCATTAACTTAGTAATATTAGTAATGAAGTTTTTTATCTCTTCAATAACATCTTCTTTTTTTATTACTTCTAATTCTATCTTTTTATTTTTAAATAGTCCGCCTTTTTGTTCTTCTTCTTTAATAAAGATATCTTTTTCTTCTACGTTTAATTCTTCTAAGGCCTTTTCTAAAGCCTCTTCTTTAGTTTTTCCACTATATAAATATTTATCCATTTAATTTTTTACTCCTTTTAACTATCAAATTTTGAACAATAGTAAATAAGTTAGTGGTTGCCCAATAAATACCTAATGCTGATGACATAAATAGTGACATGACAACTATCATACCAACCATAACCTTATTCATCATATTTGCTTGACCTTCCATATTAGCGCTAGTAGAGTTAAGTTTAAATGAGAAGTATGTAGTTAATCCTACTACTACTATAATAATTAAATAGATAAAATCTCCTTTTTGTATACCAGTTATTGGTGTCGTTCCTAACTGAAAGCCTATAAATTTTTCTTCAAACAAGGCTGGAAGACGATTAATGGCTTCTAAGAATGCTATAAACAATGGAATTTGTAAAAAGGCATACAGACAGCCTGCAATAGGATTTATATTATATTTTTTATAAATCATAGTCATTTCTTGACTTTTTTTCATCATAGAGGCTTGATCAGTTTTATCTTTATATTTCGCTTCTAATCTATCTAATTCAGGTTTAGCTTTATTAATAAGTTCTGATTGAATTGCCGTTTTCTTAGTTATTGGGTATGCAACTAATCTAATTAAAAGACTTGTTATTATTAATGATAATCCATAACTTTTAACTATATTTCCTATTTTTATGATAACCCATGCTAAAGGTTTAACAAAAATACTATTCCAAAGTCCTTCATATCCTCCTGATGTAATTTTAAACTTTGGACATGTAGGTAATTTAGAGATATCAACTACATCTTTATATTTTTCATATATCTCTATTGTTTCTTCATCAGTTGGTTGACAAAGAATATTTTGAGTTAAACTCTGTCCAGTCGTAGGATTAGTTACACTTTTCTTTGTTTTAGGATCTGCTAGTGTTTTCGTGCATCCTGTAGATAATACTAACAATAATATTAGTAATACTACTCTAATTTTTTTCTTCATTATCTTTCTCCTTAATATCATTGGTTCTATTAATTAAATCAATATATTTATTACAAATTTCTTGAAAATTGAAATTAATATACTTCTTTCTAATTATTATAATATAATCTTTGTCATTTTGGTAGATATTTTTATATTTATCAATAATATTTCGGACTTGTCTTTTAATTTTATTTCTAGTGACTGCATTTCCTATTTTTTTACTAACCGATATCCCAAAGCGATAATTATTACATTCATTATTATATATATATAAGGAAAAGCATTCATTCCAGTAATTTTGACCATTGTTAATAATTTTAGCAAAATCCCTATTCTCTTTTACCACATTTTTCTTTTTCATAAAACATCTCCATAAAAAATTATATAACAAAAAAGCCACTGTTTCCAGTGGAATCACTATACTAATTTTTTACGTCCTTTTTTTCTTCTATTATTTATTATATCGGTTTCCATTCTAGCAAAAAATCCTTGTTTCTTAGCTTTTTTTCTATTATTTGGTTGATAAGTTCTTTTCATTCATTCCACCTCCAAACTGAAATCTACACTATTATAATAATAGATAGTGTATTTTGTCAAATCATTTTGTAAGAATTTACTACATAATTTTATAATTCACAAAATTAACAGGCTTGTTGAAAACTTTTTTCCAAATTGTGATTTAAAATTTGTGGAAAATGTGCAAAACTTAGAAAAAACATATATAATATGCACAATAATTGTTGAAAACTTTGTGAATTAGCTATGGAAAAAATTTTTTTAATCTTTTTACTTTATTTTTTCAACAGGATAAGTTACAATGAAATTGTATTAAAGATTCTTTTCTTAGGGGGGAAGTGATAATGATGGATACATCTGTTTTATGGTCAAATATTTTAGATAAAATAAAGCAAGAAATAAACTCATTATCATTTCAAACGTGGTTTGAAGAAACTGAACTATATGATTTTAATAACGGCGTTGCTAGAATTATTGTCCCTTATGCAATTCATAAAAATCATATTATGAATAATTATAGTGATATTATCAAAAAAAATTTTTTAGAATTAACCGGTAACAATGTAGAAATAGAGCTGTGTCTAAAAGATGATATTGTAGAAGAATCAACAACTAGTGTGGATAATATTTTAGAACAAGAACAACCTACTAATATTTATAATAATGCATATGTTAATACTAATCTAAACTCACGATATACTTTTGAAAACTTTATTGTCGGAAATAGTAATAAATTTGCACATGCAGCGGCTCTAGCAGTAGCCGAAAATCCCGGTAAAACATATAATCCCTTATTTATATATGGAAATAGTGGGCTTGGAAAAACTCATTTAATGCATGCGATTGGTAATTATATAAATAAAAACTCTAATAAAAAAGTTTTGTATGTAACTAGTGAACAATTTGTATCTGACTTCATAGGAATTAATAAAAAAGATGAAACAGGTACCAACTTTAGTTATGTTGACTTCTTTAAACAAAAATACCGAAATATTGATGTTTTAATTATAGATGATATTCAATATTTGGGAGGAGCTACCGAAACACAAAAAGAATTTTTTCACACTTTTAATACATTATATGGGGAAAATAAACAAATCATAATATCTTCTGACCGATCCCCTGATGATTTAAAAATTTTAGAAGATCGTTTAAGAACGCGGTTCTGTTGGGGATTATCAGTAGATATTTATCCTCCGGATTTTGAATTAAGGGTTGCTATTCTAAAAAAACGCATTGCAGGAGAAGCAATAAATAAATTTATCCCTGATCAAGTAATAGAATATATGGCTTCTAATTTAGGAAGCGATATAAGAATGTTAGAAGGGGCTGTTACTAGGTTAGTTGCTTATTCCACAATTATGGGATCAGAAATAGATTTATCGTTAGCTATTGAGGCCTTAAAAGATTATGTCAATAAAGGACTTAGTGAAAAAAACAATATTAATAAAATACAAAAAGTAGTAGCCGAATATTTTCAAATATCCACAGAAGATTTAAAATCAAAAAAGAGAAATTCAAATATTTCTTTTCCACGGCAAATTGCTATGTATTTATGTAGAAAACTCACTGATGAATCTTTTCCTAAAATAGGCACAGAATTTGGGGGAAAAGATCATTCAACAGTTATGCATTCCTGTGAAAAAATAGAAAAAGAAATATCTACTAATAAAGATTTAGCAAATACAATTGAAAAGCTAGAAAAAGAAATTAAATAACAACTTGTCTACACATTATTCACAGGATAAAAAAATATAAAAGATAGATAACATAATTATTAATTTATCTTTTCCACAATTTCCACTCTAATAATAATAAAAAGTTTAAAAATAGAAAGAAGGAATTAATATGAAATTGAAAATTAAAAAGGATGTATTATTAGAAAGTCTAAACAAAGTTTCCAAAGCAATATCTACTAAAAATTTAATACCTATATTATCTGGTATTAAATTTGAATTAAGTAGTAATGGTTTAACATTAACTGCATCAGATAATGATATTACCATTCAAGCATTTATGCCTAAGGATGATAATATGACTATTGAAAAAGAAGGAAGTATTATTATTCAAGGTAAATATATATTAGATATAGTAAGAAAATTACCAGATGAATATATTAATATAGAAGTAATTGATGAGTTAAAAATCATTATATATACAGATAATAGTGAATTTAATTTGAATGGTATTAATAAAAATGAATATCCAAATATAACATTAGAAGAGAGTAAGAAAGTTGTAAGCATTAATAATAAAGTATTTAGAAATATTATTAATCAAACTTCTTTTGCAACTTCTAGTGATGAATCTAGACCAGTATTAACGGGTATTAATTTTAAAATAGTAGGGGATGTATTGGAATGTAATGCTACCGATTCTTATCGTTTAGCTAAAAAAGTAATTAAATTAAATAAACCTGTTGAAGAAAACTATAATTTTGTAGTTCCAAGTAAAAATTTAATAGAATTTAATAAAATATTAGATGATGGTGATGAAAACTTAGAATTACATATATTTAATAATAAAATACTATTTAAATACAATAATTTATTATTTCAATCTAGATTAATTAATGGAAATTATCCAAATACAGATAATTTATGGCCTACAGATTCTATTTTGACTATTAATGCTAATTTAGAAGAATTATATAATGTAATAGATCGAGCTAGTATCTTAACTTCAGATAAAGAAAAAAATGTTGTTACGTTTGAAATTGCTAAAGATACATTACTTGTTAAATCTTCTTCTGTAGAAGTAGGTAGAGTAGAAGAAAAAATGAAAATTGAGAAAGATAATGATGAAGAAATGAAAATATCATTTAGTGCTAAATACATGATGGAAGCATTAAGATCATTTACTGGTTCAACAGCAATATTAATATTCTTTGGTGAGATAAAACCTATAATTGTACGTGAAAAAGATGATGATACATTAAGTCAATTAGTATTACCAATTCGTACTTATTAAAAAAACTTATATATCGACAAAAAATGACAAATTTCGACAAATATTTCTGTTATTCTATCAATCGTAATTTTGAATTTTCAAAGTTACGTAAGGGGGAATTTTATGAAATATGAAATTAATGAAGAGACAGTTGCAATTATACCAATTGGCTCAAATAAAACGAAAGTTGTCGAATTAAATGACGAGTATATTGTTCCACAATCTTCGTTTAGTATTATGGAAGAAAATTGTGAATATTATGGGAGTACTTATAACGGAAGAATTAAGGCAGCCCAAAAAATTTTGAATTATAGTTACAAACTTCCATTATTAGTAGAAGAAAGTGAAAAACTAATCTTTTTTCCTACAAAAGCATCCACCGATAAAGATTGTGCTTGGATTAATCATAATTATGTATTATCAAGAGAAAAAAGTGGAAAAAATTATACTAAAGTTGTTTTTCAAAATGGGATAGAATTAGAGTTTAAAATATCCAAACTTTCTTTTGAAAATCAATTATTAAGAGCTGGAATGTTAGATGTGATGGTTTCTAGAAGAATTAAACAAAAATAAAGCAAAAAAAAGAGCATAAAAAAGCTCTTTTTCTTTTGTATTTTGTGATTTATAATTCAAAATGTCCTAATTCGTAAAAAGTGTTTACAAAACAAAATGTCCTATAACAAAAAAAGAATAAATTAATAAAAAAGTGAATTACAAAACAAA